>CAZKYZ010000037.1:0-15304 GCA_964557055.1 uncultured Desulfobacterales bacterium | reverse complement strand
GCATGCCCAATTTGTGAACGATGTATCCACCGGAAGAGAACTGGAGAAAGAGGCGGTGGCAAAAATTGCCGACGGCCGAATTCTATCCGGGCTGGAAGCCAAACAACTCGGTTTGGTGGACCGGTTGGGGAACCAGGAGGACGCCATTGCGTGGGCCGGAGAACTGGCCGGGATCAAAGGTGAAATTACAGTTGTCTACGAGAAGGAGGAACGGCTCTCGCCCCTTAAATTCTTGCTGGAATCGACCCTCCAAAACGTTCTGGAAGGGTTTCTGGAACAGTACTTTACGACCGGATATATTGCGGCACCTGTTTCCCGGTAAGCCGTTTACCAGAAAATATCCACAGCCCCTATTCCCTCCCGGAGGATCTCCGGCTCATCGTTTATGAGCGATACGACACTGGAAGGCTCACCGAGAACCGGCCCCCCGTCGATCACCAGGTCCAACTGACCGGAGTAGTGGTCATGCAGAAGAGAAGGGTCCAGCACGGTCATACCCTTCGGCATGGGCATGGTGGCCGATGTCGTGAGAATGGGATTTCCCAGGGCAGCTACCAGATCGAGACAGATCCGATTGGCGGGGACCCGTATACCGGCGGTTTTGCGGTTGGTTAGCATGATCTTGGGTACCAGTTTAGACCCGGGCAGGATGAACGTATACGGTCCGGGGAGCAGGCGTTTCATGGTTTTATACTGATAGTTGGAAACTTTGGCGTACAGGCTGATGTTTTTAAGGTCAGAGCAGATGAAACTGAAAGGCTTGCTTTCGGGGCGCTGTTTGATGCGGTAGACTTTCTCGATGGCCTTTTTATTCATGATATCACAGCCGATACCATACATCGTGTCGGTGGGATAAGCGATAACGCCTCCTTTTCGAAGTAGATCGGCTACCTGCCGGATGAGCCGTTTCTGAGGATTTTCGAGATTGATAGTCAGCAGCATTTTCATCCAGCCTGTTTATCGATCGAACAGTGATCATTGTTTTCGTGCTGTGCAGGGCGGGCCATTGGTTTTCGCAATCGTGCCGTGTGAAATTGCTGGATATCTTTATTACGTCCGCAATCGCCATGTCAAGGCCGCAAATAAATGATTGATTAACCGATGACCATCTGCTATGCCGGTCCATAATTTGAAAACGGATTTCCCGGCACCGGTCTCTGTAAAGCATCAAGATCCACCCGAAAGAAACCAATTTAGAAGACCAATCGAAACTGGAGGAACGCATGACAAAAATTCCGCCGGAAGAAGCCTATTCTTTTGATGACGTCCTGTTAATACCGAATTATTCGGATGTCCTCCCCAAAGACGTGGATACAACGACCAGGCTTACCCGAAATCTAACCCTTAACATTCCTGTGGTAAGTGCTGCAATGGATACCGTAACGGAAGCCCGCACCGCTATCTGCATGGCCCGTGAGGGCGGGGTCGGTTTTATACACCGGAATATGAGTATCGAAAGCCAGGTCATGCAGGTTGTCCGGGTAAAAAAATCGGAAAGCGGAATGATCGTTGATCCGGTTACGATACGCCCGGATCAGAAGATTCACGAAGTTCTTGAACTCATGGCCAATTTTCGCATTTCCGGTGTTCCGGTGACCCGTGGTGATCAGCTGGTGGGGATTGTTACCAACCGGGACTTGCGCTTTGAAACAGACGTTCATAAAGATGTTTCCGAAGTGATGACCTCCAAAAAACTGGTGACCGTCAGTGAAGGCATCTCGCTGGAAGAATCGAAAAAGCTGCTCCACCAGCATCGCATTGAAAAACTGCTGGTAACCGACAAAGACGGCCGCTTGACGGGAATGATCACCATCAAAGATATCGAGAAAATTAAAAAATATCCCAACGCCTGTAAAGACTCCATGGGCCGCTTGCGCGCAGGCGCGGCTATCGGTGTCGGACCGGACATGCAGGAACGGGCGGAAGCCCTGCTGCGGGCGGGTGCCGACGTCATCACCATCGACACCTCCCATGGTCATACCAAGAATGTCATCGAGTCTGTTATGAAGCTGAAATCCGCTTTTCCGGACATTGAATTGATTGCCGGCAACGTGGCCACCGGCAAAGGTGCCGAGGATTTGATCAAAGCCGGGGTGGACGGCGTGAAGATCGGTATCGGTCCCGGGTCCATCTGCACCACCAGAATTGTGGCTGGTATCGGAGTGCCCCAGCTGTCCGCGATCATGAACTGCCGTTCCGTATCCAGCAAGACCGGGGTGCCGCTCATTGCCGACGGCGGCATCAAATTTTCCGGTGATATGACCAAGGCTATCGGTGCCGGCGCACACAGCATTATGATCGGCGGTCTGTTTGCCGGCACGGAGGAAAGCCCCGGAGAAACCATCTTCTTCCAGGGACGCAGCTACAAAGTATACCGGGGAATGGGATCCATAGAGGCCATGCAAAGGGGCAGCAAAGACCGCTATTACCAGGGGGAGAATGAAGACAGTGACAAGCTGGTCCCCGAGGGCATCGTCGGCAGGGTTCCATATATCGGACGTCTTTCGGCCAATATCCATCAACTGGTCGGCGGCTTAAAGGCCGGAATGGGGTATGTCGGCGCGCGCACCATCGAAGAGTTGCGGGAAAAGGCCCGTTTTACCAAGATCAGCGCCGCCGGGCTGAAAGAAAGCCATGTTCATGATGTTATCATAACCAAGGAAGCTCCGAATTACCGGCTTGAATAGGCGGTGTCCGTCCACAAACGGCAGCTTTTGGACCGGAGCGGCGGTTTCGCTCTTTTGAAGTAATGGCGTAGCCAGTACGCTATCTCGACATAGCCCGCCATGCACCACAACAGGCACTTGCTTCGCGGCGCCTCCGGTTTACAATCGCTAAGGCCGTCTCGGAACCAAAATCAACGATTTGTGAACAGACAACAGAGAGGTTTTATCTGACTGCAATGGTGGCAACGCAACCGGAATTCGTCCATCTCCACGTCCATACCCAATACAGCCTTCTGGACGGTGCCATACGGATCGATTCTTTACTGAAGCGGGTAAAGGAGTTCGGCATGGATGCCGTTGCGGTCACCGACCACGGTACCATGTTCGGGGTTTTAGAGTTCTATGACAAAGCCGTCAAGGCCGGTATAAAACCGATCATCGGCTGCGAGTGCTATGTGGCGCCACGCAGTCTGACGGACAAAACGCCCATGGACCACAAGGGGCTGTCTCACCTGGTGCTGCTTGCCTCCAATCTCGAAGGGTACCAGAATCTCTGCAAATTAACCTCAGCGGCCCAACTGGAAGGCTTCTATTACAAACCGAGAATCGACAAACAGATACTCCGGGAGCACAGCCGCGGTCTGATCGGTTTATCCGCCTGCCTGCACGGCGAAATTGCCATGAAAATCAAATCCGGGGCATTGCAGCAGGCTGACGATGCGGCCCTGGCCTACCAGGAAATCTTTGGTGCGGGCAACTTTTTTCTGGAAGTGCAGAACAATGGCATTGAAATCCAGGAGACCGTCAACACAGCCCTGCGGGATATGAGCGCCCGCCTGGATATCCCGCTGGTAGCCAGTAACGACTGCCACTATCTTTCCAGCGAAGATGTCCACGCCCACGATGTCCTGCTGTGCATCCAGACCGGCAAGACCGTTGCGGATAAGGACCGCCTGCGGTTTCGGACGGATCAGCTCTACTTAAAATCACCCCTGGAAATGGAGACCTACTTCAGGGATTATCCCGGCGCCCTGGCCAACACCGTCAAAATTGCTGATCGCTGCCATGTTGAATTCGATTTCAATACATATCATTTCCCACAGTTTCGCGGACCAGTCGGGCTGTCTGTCGACGACCATTTCGACAACGAAGTACGCAAGGGTTTTTCGAAACGATTGGAGATTATCCGCCGTAAAAACCCGGATATCGATGAAGATATATACCGCGCCAGGCTGGAATATGAAATAAAAACCATCATTGAAATGGGGTTTCCGGGTTATTTTCTGATTGTTGCCGATTTTATCCGTTTTGGAAAGGAAAACGGCGTTCCGGTCGGTCCGGGAAGGGGATCGGCTGCCGGAAGTATCGTTGCCTATTCCCTGAATATTACCGACCTGGACCCCATTGAGCACGGCCTCATATTTGAACGGTTTTTGAATCCTGACAGAATCAGTATGCCGGATATTGATGTCGACTTCTGCATTAACGGCCGTGAAAAAGTGTTCAAATATGTGGTCGACCGGTACGGAGGGGGAGATTATGTCGCCCAGATCATTACTTTCGGGAAACTGAAGACCCGGGCGGTAATCCGTGATGTTGGGAGGGCTCTGGGCATCCCCCTGAATGAAGTCGATACCATTGCCAAGATGGTTCCCGATGTATTGAATATCGGCCTTGAAGAAGCGCTTCTGCAGGAACCCAAGATCCAGAAACTGGCCGACGAAAAAAAAGAAATCGCAAACCTGATAAAGATCTGCAAGGTGCTTGAAGGACTCCCCCGGCATGCCTCGACCCATGCCGCCGGCGTGGTGATCGGTGATCGCCCTCTGGTCGACTACCTGCCATTGTATCGAGGCAAAAAAGGTGAAGTGATCACCCAGTTCGACATGAAGCGGGTGGAACAGATCGGCCTGGTAAAATTCGATTTTCTCGGTCTTCGCAACCTGACGGTCATTGAAGATACCCTTACGCTCATAAAGGCCCAGGAAAGATCGGTACCCGATCTGCTGAACCTGGACATGCACGACAAAGCAACTTACCGGCTCCTGTCGGCCGGGAACACCACCGGTGTTTTTCAGCTGGAAAGTTCCGGGATGAAAGAACTCCTCACCCGGCTGAAGCCGGGAAGTTTCGCGGATGTCACCGCACTGGTGGCTCTCTATCGGCCGGGTCCTCTGGACAGCGGCATGGTGCACGACTATGTGGAGCGCAAGCACGGCCGCAATCCGGTAGCCTATATGGTTCCAGAACTGGAGCCGATTTTAAAGGAAACCCATGGCGTCATCCTTTATCAGGAACAGGTAATGAAAATCGCCGGGGTGCTGGCCAGCTATTCTATGGCGGATGCGGATGGATTGCGCAAGGCGATGGGTAAAAAGAACCCGGAAATGATGGCCAAACACCGAGATCTGTTTGTACAGGGAGCTATTAAAAACGGGATTCCCCAGGTCAAAGCCGCCAGCATCTTTGACCTGATGGAAAAATTTGGCGGATACGGCTTCAACAAATCGCACAGTGCCGCGTATGCACTGATCGCCTACCAGACGGCCTACCTGAAAACACATTTCCCGGTTGAATTCATGGCAGCCCTGCTGACCAGCGAAATGAACTCCACAGACGGCGTGGTCAAATATATTTCGGAGTGCCGCAAGCACGGCATTCGGGTACAGCCGCCGGATATCAATGAAAGCGAAATCGCCTTTACGGTCAACGGTACGGAAATCCGTTTTGGCCTTGTGGCGATTAAAAACGTCGGCGGCGGGGCCATTGAGGCTATATTGGAAGCCCGCCGGGAAAAACGCTTTACATCCTTTTTTGATTTTTTCGAAAGAGTCGATCTGAAAAAAATGAACAAGCGGATGGTGGAAAGCCTGATTAAATGCGGGGCCTTCGACTCATTGAAAATCTGCCGGTCGCGGCTGTTTGCCTGTATGGAAGAGGCCTACGAATATGGTCAGCGGGTACAGCGGGAAAAGGCCGATCCACAGATGGGGCTGTTCGACATGCCTTCAAACGGCCAGAAACCGGTGGCGAACACACCACTGATACCGGCCATTGATGAGTGGGATGGGCGGGAGCTGCTGGCATACGAAAAGGAGTATCTCGGCTTTTACATAACCGGGCACCCACTGGATCGCTACCAGGCAACCATCGAAAAATTTGCCAATGCGGATGCCGTCTCATTGCTGGAAATGCAGGATGGGAGTGCCGTGAGGGTCGGCGGACTCCTCACCGCGGTAAAAACCATCCGTACCAAGAAGGGTGAGCGGATGGCTTTTGTCACTCTGGAAGATCTGTTGGGGACCACCGAGGTGGTTGTTTTTCCGGAGGTTTATTCCCGCAGTGATGAACTTTTGGTGGAAGACAGTCCGGTTCTTGTTCAGGGCCAGCTCCAACTGGATGAAAACACAGCCAAGATCCTTGCCGAAACGGTTGTTGACATCAACCGGGCCGCCGAGACCTGGTCGGCTGCTGTTCATTTTCATTTCGACGGGGATCAGGCCCGCAAGGAAGATTTTCTTCTCCTCCGGGATATTCTTTCCAGGCATCAGGGGGACTGCCGGTGCTATCTTCACATCCTCGGCAGCGATCAAACCGATACCGTTATTGAGCTGTCGGATCGTTTTACGGTATCGGCCCGCCCGGATCTGAGGGGCGACATTGCGCGAAACCTGGAATGCTGTTCGGTGACGACCACCTGTAAACCGGTAACCCTGGATCCGCGGCCCAGCAGAAACGGCTATTCGAAAACCAGAAACGGACGATAAATGAACGGAGAACAACATGCAAGTACCCCTGCTTGATCTGAAAGCCCAATATGCCAAAATAAAAACGGAAATTATGAGCGCTGCCGAAGAATTGTTCGACAGCCAGTACTTTATCCTCGGCGGGAAGGTGGCGGCCCTGGAAAAAGAGGTCGCATCCTACTGCAGCACCGGCTATGCCGTCGGGGTCTCCTCCGGTACGGATGCGCTCCTGATTTCCCTGATGGCGCTCGGCATCGGGCAGGGTGACCGTGTGATTACGACACCGTACACCTTTTTCGCCACGGCCGGATCGATTGCCCGGCTCGGGGCGATTCCCGTTTTTGCCGATATCGAACCGGGAACCTATAATATCAGTCCATCGGCAGTGGCGTCTGTCATCGACGCTATGTCCTCCGAGAAACGGGACAGCCTGAGGGCCATCCTGCCGGTTCACCTCTATGGCCAGTGTGCGGAGATGGACCCCATTCTCGAAATTGCCGGGCGGTACGGACTGGCTGTCGTCGAAGATGCCGCCCAGGCCATTGGTTCCGAGTACCGGGGCCGACGGGCCGGCTCCATGGGCGTTTTCGGCTGTTTTTCCTTTTTCCCCTCTAAAAACCTGGGCGCTTTCGGCGACGGCGGCATTGTGACCACGCGTGATGCAAAACAGGATGAAACCCTCAGGATTTTGCGGGGGCACGGATCAAAACCAAAATATTATCACAAGGTTATCGGGGGTAATTTCAGGCTGGATGCGTTTCAGGCGTCGGTTGTTTCCATCAAGCTGAAATATCTGGATGAGTGGACGCGTCAACGGCAGGAAAATGCCGGGCGGTATCGTGAACTGTTTGAACAGGCCGGACTTCAGGACAAGATTGAACTGCCGCTCCAGATCCAGGAACGGCATATTTACAACCAGTTCGTCATCCGGGTGGCCGCCAACAGGGACAAATTGAGGGAATTTCTGGCCGACAGCAAAATTGGTACGGAGGTTTATTATCCCGTACCCATGCATCTGCAGGAATGCTTTTCGTATCTGGGCCATAAAACCGGGGACTTCCCGGTGGCCGAACAGGCCGCCCGACATACGCTGGCGCTGCCCATTTATCCGGAATTGACCGGCGGGCAGCAGGAGTATGTGGTGGCCAAAATAGCCGAATTCTACGGGGACTGAACCCAAAGGCCGCAGTGAGGCCACAGGCCATCAGGTCCAAAGCGGTTGTGGTGCCGCTGGTTCGGCATCGGCCTGACGGATGGACACGAGCTGAGAACCGTATCGCCGGCGTCCGGTTTCAGCATCCTCCAAAACCAGGCGGAGCGACTGTGCCATGGAAAAGAAACAGAAAAGGCTGTCCCGGGCAGCATGGCGGCATACCCTGCACGAGGTGATATTTGAAGCGGACACGTTGCCGGGCAAGGTATTTGATGTCCTTCTGATCGGTTTTATCATGATCAGCATTGTTTTGGTCATGCTCGACAGTGTCGCGGCTTTGCGCCTGCGTTACGGCCAGTTTTTTTATTTTGCCGAATGGGTATTCACCGTTCTTTTTACGATCGAGTATCTGCTGCGCCTGTCCTGTGTCGGCCGTCCCTTGAAATATGCCACCAGCTTTTTCGGTATTGTCGATATTCTGGCCGTCCTGCCGACCTATCTTGCGCTCTTGATTCCCGGCGGGCATTTTTTTCTGGTGATCCGGATCTTGCGTCTGTTGCGGATATTTCGGGTTTTCAAACTGGTACCCTACCTGAAGGATGCCCAGGTTATCCTGACGGCGCTGCGGGCCAGCCGGCGTAAAATACTGGTCTTTCTATTCGCCGTCCTAACCATCGTGACAATCTGCGGCTCGTTTATGTATGTGCTCGAGTCTGAACAGAGCGGCTTTACCAGCATTCCCCGAAGCATATACTGGGCCATCGTAACCCTGACGACTGTGGGATACGGCGATATTTCGCCGCAAACGAATCTGGGCCAGATTCTGGCCATCGTGCTTATGCTTATCGGGTTCGCCATCATTGCGGTGCCCACCGGAATCGTAACGGCTGAACTGAGCCGGGTGAGCCAAAGCAATATTTCAACCCAGGTCTGCCCGGAATGCGCGTCCGAAGGGCATGACACTGGCGCCCGCTTCTGCAAGGACTGCGGAGCCGCCCTGTAAAAAACGGCAGGGAACCTGTGAATTGACTTTTTCGGGGCAAGCGGGTATAGCGGGGAACGCGCAGGGAACGGTGATTTTGCGCAGCCGATAACAGGTGGATTATAGATGCCTGAAAAAATAGGAATTGTTGTAGACAGTACCGCTGATTTTCCGGAGGGAATGGTGAATGAGTTGAACATCACCCTGATCCCCATTCATATTGTTGTGGATGGTGAAGACTACCTTCACGGTGTCACCATCAGCAATGAAGATGTCATTCGGTATCTTGCCGAAGGGCGCGAGGTGAAGACCGCCCCTCCTTTCCCAAGCGAGTATTCGGACTGCTATGAAAGGATGGCGGAGCAATACGATCACGTCCTTTCCTTTCACGTTTCGGCGGACCTTTCCAACTGTTATCAGAGTGCCGTCAGTTCCGTGAAAATTCTGTTTGATGATGTGGCCGAGAAAATTACCCTCATAGACACCCGCAGTGTGTCGGTCGGCCAGGCGCTTCTTGTAAAAAAAGCCGCCAAGATAAGAAAACGGTATTCCTCACCCGCGGAATTGCTGGACCATTTGAAGGCCTATATGAAAGAAAGCCTTCTGCTGTTCACGGTGGAAAATCTTTTCTGGCTGAAAAGGGCAGGCAAACTAAATATTTTCTCTTCCCTGGTGGGCAGTTTTTTGAATGTAAAGCCGATCATCGCGCTTGCGGACGGCAAGCTGGTCCCGGTGGCCAAACACAAGGGACGACAGCAGGCCATTGACGCAATGATTGTCATGGCCCGGAAAGAGCATAATAAATACGGCATGCGGCAGGATATCTGGATCGCGCATGCCCAGGCAGAAAGTGAAGCCCGGGAAATACAAACAGCCCTGGGAACCGTGTCCGCCGATATGAAATCGGAAGTGCGGCTTGTGGAAGTGGGGCCCACCATTGCCGTTCACACCGGCCCGGGCAGTCTTTGTTTGTCGATGATGCGGTTTTAACGAAAAACAGCCGTCGGGGAGTCCTGTGAAAAAGACCATCAACAATCATCCGTATGTCGTCACAACCGTTATTTTTCTGGTTATATTTCTGGGTGGAATGGTATATTACCAATTGAACCGCGAGGCACTGGCCTTTCTGCTGCTGCTCTATTTGATGGCTGCCGTCGGCATCCGGCTTGACAACATTACGCGACGGCTGGAATCTATTGAAATAACGTGTAAAAAAGTGCTGCATGCCGAAGAAGACACCCGCCGGGGAATCGTTGAAACAACGGCTGCGATTCGCAGGCTGTACGGCCGCCTGGAAACGATTTCTCCGGACCGGCTTCCGGACAGCCGGCCGACAGACGGATCATGCCAGGAGATGGATTGAAGCGCAAAGCATACGGGCGGAATCGATTCCCGGTCCTGTGGAACCGATGCGTCAGGGGTGACTATTATTGCATGGGAATCGCCTGCGGCGATGCGTATTCCCAGGCAGTGCCCGGCCAGTTTGTCATGCTGAAAACCGGAAGCGGTTTGACCCCTTTACTGCGCCGGCCTTTTTCCATTCACCGGATCGTAACGGAAAACGGTAAGCTTTGCGGCCTTGAAATTTTGTATAAAGTCATCGGAAAAGGGACACGACTGCTGTCTCGAATGCCGACAGGCCATCCGCTGGAAATGATTGGACCGCTGGGCCGTGGGTTTGAGATTCCATCCGGGGCGGAACGGATTTATATCGTGGCCGGCGGTGTCGGCATCGCTCCCCTGCTGTTTCTGGCATCTGAACTGAGAAACAGCGCCGGAAATGACCTGGATTGCAGCGTTTTTCTGGGTGGCAGAACGGCGGACGATATTCTCTGCCGGTCGCTTTTTGAGCAGTATGCCATCACTGTCAGGCCGGCAACCGAAGACGGCACTATGGGGCACCGGGGACTCGTGACCGATCTTTTGACGGAAGCCCTTGGGAAAGATCTGCCGGATACCATTTACGCCTGTGGGCCAACCGGCATGCTCCGCAGTGTTTCCCGCCTGGCAGCACGGTTTGGTGTCCGCTGCCAGGTTTCCATTGAAACCATGATGGCTTGCGGCATGGGCGCCTGTATGGGCTGCGCCGTGGAGAAGGCCGGCAAGAGTGACCGCTATCTGCATGCCTGCCTGGACGGCCCGGTGTTCGACAGCATGAAAATCGAATGGTAATTGCGGGCTGATTTTAATTGACTTGAGAGGTATCCTGTGCTAATCCAACAGCGTTTATCCGGGGCTGTTCATAAGGGGGCCTTTTTTGTTTGAGGCATTTTTTTACATGAAAAAAGAGACCCTGCGTGCAATCAAGGAATGGTCGTATTACAGCAGCCTCGGACTTCAGGTGGCCTTGTCGGTCTTCATCGGGCTTGCGATTGGTGTGTATCTCGATAGCCGCTTCGGCACCAATCCATGGCTGATGCTCATATTTTTGGGGCTGGGAATCGCGGCCGGATTTAAAAATATCGGGCTGGCCATTAGAAAAAGCAGGAAACTCTGACAGGATATCGGAAAGCGTGGTTATTCATCATCGCCTTATAAAATTTGTAACCCGTTCCAACTGGATACTGTTGCTGGTTGTCAGCCTGATGGGGCTTGCCATGGCTCCGAGTGATTTCACCTTCGGCATGATCGCCGGCGGCCTCATTGTTACGGTCAATTTCTACCTGCTTGGCCGAACCCTCAAAAAGGCCCTCAACCCGCGGTATCTGTCCAGCCACCATTACGTTTTGGCAAAATACTACATCCGTTTTATCTTCAGCGGAATTATCATTTTTGTTTTAATTGCTGGTCATTTTGTACACCCCTTAGGCCTTTTTATCGGCCTGTCCATTGTTGTGGTGAGCATCATGCTGGCTGCCATGATCGAATTTAAAAACCTTTTATCCAAGGAGGCAGTGTAAGGATGGAACATCCATATCTATTTTTGGTAGATCCTTTCAAATCTCTGGGTCTGGAAAGCGTTTACAATTTTGCGCATCATTACCCGTGGGTCGTCTATTCGTGGTTCGTCATCATTTTACTGATCGCATTAGGCGCCATGGCAACCAAGGCCATCAGTATGGTTCCGACAAAAGCCCAGAACGTGTTTGAGATGGTCGTCTCGGGTATCGAGGATTTCATGATTACGGTAACCGGAGAGGAAGGCAGATGGCTGTTCCCCGTAGCGGCAACCATCTTTTTGTATATTTTCGCTTCCAACCTGATCGGGCTTGTCCCCGGTTTTTTTCCGCCGACAGCCAGCATCAACACAACACTGTCCTGCGCCATCGTTGTTTTTTGCGTCACGCATTATGTCGGGATAAAGTACCACGGCGCCAAATATTACAAGCACTTTATGGGGCCGGTATGGTGGATGTCTCCGTTGATCGGCATCATTGAAATTATCGGTCATCTGGCGCGGGTGCTTTCCCTGACTTTCCGTTTGTTCGGGAACATGGCCGGACACGAACTCGTGCTTGCCATCCTGTTCATGCTGGCGGGAGCCTTTTTCGCACCCTTGCCGATCATGGCCCTCGGTATTTTCGTGTCCTTTGTTCAGGCCTTTGTTTTTTTCCTGTTGTCGATCATTTATTTCACCGGTTCACTCGAACATGCCCACTGATCGAATACGGGATCGGTTTTGACCGCGTAAACAAAACGTTTTTGTGTCATCATAATGGGAAGATGGAAGAAGCTGGCATTAATCATTTACTAAGGAGGAAAGAAAAAGTATGGAAGCACAAGCATTAGAATTCTTTATCGCATGCGTCACCGCCGCTGGTTTCGGAATTGCAGTTGCAGCATTTGGTTGCGGTATCGCACAGGGCCTTGGCCTGAAAGCCGCCGTTGAAGGTATCGCACGGAATCCGGAATCTTCCGGTAAAGTTACAGTTACCATGCTGATCGGTCTTGCCATGATCGAGTCTCTGTGTATCTATGCTCTGGTTGTGTCCCTGATTTTGATCTATGCGCATCCTCAGGCAGAAGCTATCGCCGGACTTTTCGCTCACTAAGAACAGACGACGAGACAAAAAAGAAAGCCGTACCGGTTCACGCCGGTGCGGCTTTTTTGTTTCCGGCAACCGGATTCGGTAAACAGGAAACAGTAAGAAGGGCAGGCTGAAGGGGTTTAGGGGAATATAAATTTCGAATTGCGAAAACACGGGCAAAACCTGTTTTTCCCGCAGAGACGCAGAGGGGAAGGGCAAAGCGCAGGGAGCATAGGGCATAGGGCACGGCGTAAAGAGAAACATCTTCCCACCTGCCTGTTTTACCTGTCAGTCTAATAGCCTTCAGCCTGCCCTGCAAACTTGTTCTAAGGTTTTTTCCTGCTCTTTCTACTCACTAATTACTGTTCACTTCCCTACTGCCCTATGCTCTATGCACTTTGCGCTCAGCCCTTTCTCCCGAACTCTTAGCCCCCTGAATCCTTGGACCCTTCTATTTTCGGATTCCCTTTCGCTCCAGGACTTTTTTCAGATACTGTCCGGTGTAGGAATTTTCACATGCGGCGATTTCTTCCGGGGTTCCGCATGCCACCAGCCGGCCGCCGTCATCACCGCCTTCCGGGCCCAGGTCGATGACGCTGTCGGCTGTTTTGACAACATCCAGATTGTGCTCGATAACGACGACCGTATTGCCGAGATCCACCAGTCGATTTAAGACCGAAAGCAGCTGCCTGATGTCATCCGCATGAAGGCCGGTGGTGGGTTCGTCCAAAATATAGAGCGTCCGGCCGGTGTCTCGTTTGCCCAGTTCCCGTGAAAGTTTGACCCGCTGTGCTTCACCGCCGGAAAGTGTTGTGGCCGGCTGACCGATTTTAATATACCCGAGGCCGACATCCACAAGGGTTTTCAGGAGTTGCCGGATTTTTCCCACCGATTTAAAAAAAACCAGGGACTGGTTCACCGTCATATCCAGTATGCCGGCGATATTGACGCCTTTGTATCTTATTTCCAGGGACTCCCGGTTGTAGCGCATACCATTGCAAACGTCGCAGGTGACGTAGATGTCCGGCAGAAAGTGCATCTCAATTTTGATAATGCCGTCGCCCTTGCAGGCTTCGCAGCGCCCGCCTTTTACATTAAAACTAAAGCGGCCCGGCCGATAACCGCGTAAACGGGCCTCCGGGGTTTTTGACATCAATTCGCGGATGTACGTAAACAGACCGGTATAGGTTCCCGGATTTGACCGGGGCGTCCGTCCGATGGGTGACTGGTCGATATTGACGACCTTGTCGATGTGGGCAAGCCCCCTGATGGCTTTGTGGCAGCCCGGCTTAGGCCCGGCCCCATTCAGATGGCGCGCCGCGGCGCGATACAGGGTGTCCAGGACAAGGGTCGATTTGCCGGACCCGGACACGCCGGTGACACAGATCAGGCGCCCCAGTGGAAAGTCAACACAGATTTTTTTAAGGTTGTTTTCACAAGCTCCGGAAATGGTAATCCGTTGGCCAATGCCGGGGCGCCGGCGCGCCGGTACCGGAATTTTCTTTTTGCCACCCAGATATTGGCCGGTGAGGGAAACAGAATCGGAAAGCAGGAGGGCAGGGGGGCCTGAAAACACGACATGGCCGCCCTTGATACCGGCGCCTGGCCCCATGTCGACAACAAAGTCTGAGGCCAGGATGGTCTCCTCATCATGCTCTACGACCAGAACCGTGTTGCCCTGATCACGAATATCCAGCAATGTGCGGATAAGTTTTTGATTGTCCCGTTGATGGAGGCCGATACTGGGTTCATCCAGAACGTACATTACGCCGGTGAGTCGGGATCCGATCTGAGTGGCCAGGCGGATACGCTGGCTCTCTCCCCCGGAAAGGGTATGTGCGCTGCGATTTAGGGTCAGGTATCCGATACCTACTTTCTGGAGGAACCCCAGCCGCTCCTGTATTTCGCGGACGATTCGATCGGCGATCTGTTTTTGCTTGCCGGCGAGGGCCAGATCCTGGAAAAACGTCTGTGCCCCGGTTACGGAAAGCCGGGTAATGGCAGAAATGGTCGTACCTTGGATGGTAACCGATCGGCTGGGGAGGTTCAGCCGGTCTCCGTTGCATTCCAGGCAGGGTCTATGATTGATATAGGCTTTCATCTCTTCCCGGGTTCGGTTGGAATCCGTTTCCCGATATCTTTTTTCAAGATTTGGAACAATTCCTTCAAACGGTTTGGAAAAGTCGTAACGGTGGCCATTTTTTTCGAAATAAAAAGAGATTTCCCGATCTCCCGATCCATAAAAAAGAACCTTTTTAAAATCGTCCGGAAGGTCTTTGAAAGGGGTATAAATATCGACCCGGCAATGCTGCGTCAGTGCATCGATGAATTCAAAGAACCGAACGGAGTTTCGGCCTGCCCAGGGAAGAATAGCCCCTTCGCGAATGGACAATCCGGGGTCCGGTGCGATAAGATCGGGGTCGAATTCCGTTGTTCGGCCGAGACCATCACATCTCGGACAGGCACCTTGCGGCGAGTTGAAAGAAAAATGGGCAGGGCTAAAATCGGGGTATTTGGTTCCGCAATCCATGCAGGAAGATCTTTCGCTAAAGGACACCGGTTTTCCGTCCAGGGGTTGAACAACGGCAAGGCCTGCGGACATGGAAAGTGTTAATTCAAGGGAATCGGCCAACCGTTTGCGGATTCCGGCTTTGAGAACAAGGCGGTCGACAACCACATCAATGGAATATTTTTGGTTGGATTTCAGTTTCGGAAATTTTTCGATTTCAAAGATATCACCGTTGACCGCCAGCCGGGCGAAACCATCCCGGCGAAGTTTTTCGATCAGC
>CAZKYZ010000036.1:0-15376 GCA_964557055.1 uncultured Desulfobacterales bacterium | reverse complement strand
ATCATTTTATCCTCCTCTTGGATACGATTCAAACGGTTGATGGCCAGGTGGTGACGGTGCGGATTCCGTACTGTGGATTGGTTTAATTTTGATCAAATCGATAGCTTGCTGCCTCGTTTTGGCTCTGGCAGCAAGCCTTCAATAAAGGTAGGGGAAATAGATTGCAAACTTTATCATCGGCAGGACCTTAGATCTTTTTGTAGAATGATTACAACAAATTTACCGATTTTATAAATTCCTGTCAAGATAATTGTTTTATCGGCACAGTGATCAGCAGTAGAAAAGGCGTAGTCTTATGACGACCTGAGTGCGGATCGAATCACGGACAATTCTTGACATAATTCCATATTTGAAATAAACGTTACGGGTTATAAAAATTCCGGATTCAGCAGCATCAATTTTTTTGAAAGGAGATCGTTATGGCAGCAAAGCTTATCAAAGGGACGGAAATTCGCGAAGAGATTCTGGAGGAAATTACGGCAGAGGTCGCCCGGATTAAAGAAAAACACGGCCGCGTGCCGGGTCTGGTTACGATTCTCGTGGGCCAGAACCCCGCCTCCATTTCGTATGTGACCCTGAAGATCAAGACCGCCCACCGGGTGGGATTCAAGGAAATCCAGGATGACCAGTCGCCGGATATCTCTACAGAAGATTTGCTGGCGTTGATCGACAAGTACAATAAAGACGATTCCATCAACGGTATTCTGGTACAGCTGCCTTTGCCCAAGCAGATTGACGAGAAGAAGGTCCTCAATGCCATCGACCCGGATAAAGATGTCGACGGGTTTCACCCGGTGAATGTGGGCCGCCTGATGATCGGCGGCAAAGAGGTCAAATTTCCCCCCTGCACACCGGCGGGTATTCAGGAAATGATCGTTCGGGCCGGGGTTGAAACAAAAGGCGCGGAAGTTGTCGTGGTGGGGCGTTCCAACATCGTCGGAAAACCGATTGCCAATATGATGCTTCAGAAGGGGGTCGGAGCCAATGCCACTGTGACGATTGTCCACACCGGAACCAAAGACCTGGCCGGTCACTGTAAGCGGGCGGATATCCTGATCGTTGCCGCAGGTGTCCCGGATCTGGTTAAACCGGAATGGATCAAGCCGGGTGCCTGCGTTATTGATGTGGGCGTAAATCGCGTGGGAGAAAAAATCAGCGAAAAAACGGGAAAGAAAATCGCCATCCTAAAAGGCGACGTGGATTTCGATGCCGCCAAGGAAATCGCCGGCTATATCACACCGGTTCCAGGAGGGGTTGGCCCCATGACAATTACCATGCTTATGCGCAATACCTTGAAATCATTAAAATTTAGCTTGGGAATTGAATAGCGGTCGTCTGTGGGCAACGCTTGTTCAGCACGTGGGATCGGCCCTTTGATTAATTTGATAAACCGGGGTGGCACGCCGGAAATTGAGAACTTTTCGGCGTGCCTGACCCGACCGGAAATTGTCACCCGTCACCTGACTTGACAATTAGGTATAATTTATGATAGCTATGCATCTGTGAAATTTTCGGATTGTGTCGGCAATACACGGTCGGCCTAGGCTGGGGAACAGGGGGGGGGAACGGTCTCGGACAGTTAGGGACCAGATCTATTTATCAGGTTCAATACTATGATGAAAAATAAAATTACTTTTTTTATTCTCAGTAAATCCGGCGCCAGGATGCGGCAGTTATCCTTTTCCAGATATACACTTCTGTTTGCTGCCTTATGCCTGCTGGCAGGGTCCGTTTTTTCGGGACTGGCCATTAACGACTACTATCGGCTCAAGAAAAATGCCAAAGACACCTGTGAACTGGAGTCCGAGGTGGCCGTTAAAATTCAGGAGCTTGCGGAAAAACAAAAGCAGATTCAGGCCTTCGCCCAGGAGATTAATACGTTAAAAACCAACCTGGTGGCATTGAACGATTTCGAGAATAAAATTCGAATTATCGCGAATTTGGAAACACCTGCTGATCAGGACGGGTTGTTCGGGATCGGTGGTGAGATTCCTGACGATCTTAACAGCGGGCTTGCCCTCAGCGATTCCCACAACAGCCTTTTACGCGAAATGCACGAGCAGGCCAGCCAGATTGAGCAAGCTTCTATTTTGCAGCAGCAGAGCTTTCAATCCTTGTTGAAAGACCTTGACGGACAGCGCAACATTCTTGCGTCAACTCCATCCATTCGACCCGCAAACGGAATGCTCACTTCGTCCTTCGGATATCGTACTTCTCCTTTTACGGGCCTGCAGGTGTTTCATAAAGGAATTGACATTGCCAACCGCAAAGGTCAACCCGTCATCTCCACAGCGGACGGCATCGTTACTTTTACCGGACCCAAAGGATTTCTGGGCAACACCGTTATCATCGATCATGGCCACGGAATGACCACTCGATACGCACATCTTAGTGAATTCTTCGTGAAAAAAGGGGCAAAGGTCAAGCGAGGGGATAAAATCGCAGAAATCGGGAACACCGGTAGAACCACAGGTACGCACCTTCACTACGAAGTCCATTTGAGTGGTGTCCCCATTAATCCGACAAAATATATATTGAACTAAATCCATCTGGTCTCAGCAGGCCCCCCTGGTGATTACCTGCAGCGGTCCCGAAAGACCGTTCGCGGCAGTGCTGCGCCATCTGATCCAACCGCTCATTTCTACTACCTTTGACAAACAAACCAAGGACAACCGGGACATGATTTTTAATTATTTGACCAAAGTATTCGGCAGCAAAAACGAACGCGAACTAAAAAAAATGATGCCCCTGGTAGAGGCGGTCAACGCTCTGGAAGCGACCGTGAAATCCATGGACGACCGGAAACTGGCCGCGCAGACAATCCTTTTCAAGGAAAGGTATGCAAAGGGCGAGACACTTGCCGAACTCTTGCCGGAGGCGTTTGCGACGGTTCGGGAGGCTTCCGGCCGGGTGCTGAACATGCGCCATTTCGATGTGCAGCTGATTGGTGGCATAGTTTTGCATGAGGGTAGAATCGCCGAGATGAAAACCGGTGAAGGCAAGACCCTGGTGGCGACCCTGCCGGGTTACCTGAACGCCCTCACCGGCGAGGGGGTTCACGTTATCACGGTCAACGACTACCTTGCCAGGCGGGATACGGAATGGATGGGTCAGATCTACCGATTTCTGGGGCTTTCCGTAGGCACCATTCTCCATGGAATCGACGACCGGGAAAGAAAGGAAGCTTACAGCGCCGACATTACCTACGGTACAAACAACGAATTCGGTTTCGATTATCTGCGCGACAACATGAAGTTCGACAGCAAAGCCATCGTTCAAGGAAACCTGAACTTTGCCATTGTCGATGAAGTGGACAGCATTCTTATCGACGAAGCCCGTACACCCTTGATCATTTCCGGGCCGGCCGAAAAATCCACCAGTTTGTACTACAATGTGAACAACATCATTCCGGGGTTGAGCAGGGAGCAGGATTATAAGATCGATGAAAAAGCGCGGTCCGCCACACTTACCGAGGAGGGGGTTGCCATGGCGGAAAAGGCGATGAAAGTGGATAACCTTTATGACCCCAAACATATCGAAATCCTTCATCACGTCAACCAGGCTCTCAAGGCCCATACACTCTTCAGGCGGGATGTGGACTATATTGTCAAGAACGGTGAAGTGATTATCGTCGACGAATTTACCGGCAGGCTTATGCCGGGTCGGCGTTACAGCGAGGGTCTCCACCAGGCCTTGGAAGCCAAAGAAAACGTGAAGATTGAAAATGAGAACCAGACCCTGGCGACCATCACTTTCCAGAACTATTTCAGAATGTATGCAAAACTGGCCGGCATGACCGGGACCGCAGATACCGAAGCAGCTGAATTTAAAAAGATTTATAACCTTGACGTGTCGCTCATTCCCACCAACAATCCGATGGTCCGTAAGGATTACCCCGATGCCATTTACAAGACACGGCGGGAAAAATTCGACGCTGCTATTGACGAGGTCGAGAGTTTGAATGCCAAGGGGCAGCCGGTACTGGTGGGCACCATTTCCATTGACGTTTCGGAGTCTTTGAGCAAAAAGCTTAAAAAACGCGGGATCGCGCACAACGTTTTAAATGCCAAAAACCATGAGAAGGAAGCCGAGATCATTGCCATGGCCGGTCAGAAGAATACCGTCACCATATCCACCAACATGGCCGGGCGGGGTACCGACATCGTCCTCGGGGAAGGGGTCAAAGAGCTGGGCGGTTTGCACATTCTCGGAACCGAGCGACACGAGAGCCGTCGGATCGACAACCAGTTGAGGGGGCGATCGGGCCGACAGGGCGATCCGGGGTCGTCGCGGTTTTTTCTGGCTTTGGAGGATGACCTCCTGCGGATATTCGGTGGGGAGCGAATTACCGGTATCATGGAAAAACTAGGGATGGAAGAGGGGGAACCCATCGAACACAACCTGATCAGCCGGGCGATTGAAAATGCCCAGGCCAAGGTGGAAGGGCACAACTTCGATATTCGCAAGCATCTGCTGGAATATGATGACGTCATGAACCAGCAGCGTGAAGTGATTTACCAGCAACGCCGGGAGGCACTTCGTGGAAGCGACCTGAAAGAATCGATGGAGAATATCATTTTCGATCAGTGCGACCAAATTGCGGCGGAATTCGCCGACGAAAAGGTTCACCCGGAGGAGTGGGATTTCAGCGGGCTCGAAACGGCAACGCTCAAGCAGTTTAATTTCAGGATTACCCGGCCGGACGGGAACACCCTGGACGGGCTGAACCAGGATGGATTGGCACAATACATTTCCGATGAAGCATTTAAACGATACACGGAGAAGGAAAAGCTGATCGGGTCCGATGATTTCCGGCATCTGGAGCGAATGGTTATGCTGCAGACTGTGGATGGCCTTTGGAAAGATCACCTGCTGTCCATGGATCATCTCAAAGAAGGCATCGGGTTGCGGGGGTACGCTCAGCAGAACCCGTTGTTGGTTTACAAGAAAGAAGGATTTGAAATGTTCCAGGATATGATAGCCAGGATCAAGGAAGAGACTATCGGAATCCTGTTTCGGATCCAGATCGCCGTACCGAAGGAAATTGAACAGATGCAGAATCCCAAAGAGCAGGATCTTCACTTTTCCAGTGGCGACGAAGCCGGTATCCGCAAGAAACCGGTCACCCGAAACGCCAAAAAGGTCGGCCGAAACGATCCCTGCCCCTGTGGAAGCGGGAAAAAATTCAAAAAATGTTGCGGTGCCTGAAAACCATAATTTCCGCCAAACCGGCCCGTCGCCCCGAAATTTTAAACGGGCATCGAAATACCTTTGCATTTTCATGCGGAAATGATTATTCTTTAAGACATATACGGTTCCCGGGTTGGACGATTGCCGGGTAACCGCGGATAGCGGAAAACCTCGTTTGACAGTCGCTGTCAAAACGGGAAAGCGTGCCAAACCGCGGCCGCGGCAGGAACGGAACGCGGAATTTGCATTAAAAAACAAGGGGTTTTCTCTTTTTTTCCTTTGCAACACTCCGTTTATGCGACAGTATCTTTTGATGAAAGCTGGAAACAACGGGAACATGAGCGCGAACGAACCTGACATAAAGGAAGACATTCGAACGGAATCGGAGAAAGACGTTGACGAACCATCCATGTACCGGGTCATGCTTCTGAACGATGACTATACAACCATGGACTTTGTCGTTCGGATTCTGATGGAGGTGTTTTCCAAATCACCGCAAGAAGCGACCCAGATTATGCTCGATGTTCACAAACAGGGGATGGGCGTTTGTGGTGTATATCCATATGAAATTGCGGAAACCAAGGTGGAGACTGTTTACGCCCTGGCCCGCGAGCATGGATTTCCCCTGGGATGTACCATGGAGAAAGAAGGCGTATGATTAGCAAACGACTTAGCACGACACTCGGAATTGCGGTTAAAGAGGCCAAAAAGAGGCGCCACGAATACGTGTCGGTGGAACATGTTCTGTATGCGATCCTCCAGGACAATTTGGGGTCCGATATTATCGAAAGCTGCGGCGGCAATGTCGACAACCTGAAAGAAGCCATCGAAGGATTTTTCGGAGAACACTTACAGCCGGTTCCCGAGGACAGTGATTACGTACTGCAGCAGACAGTTGCTTTCCAACGGGTTATTCAGCGGGCGGTAAACCATGTGCGCTCGGCGGAAAAGCAGTCTGTAGAAGTCAGCGATGTGCTGGCGTCCATCTTTCAGGAACGGGATTCTCACGCGCGATACTTTCTCAGCGCAGAGGGGATCACCCGTCTGGACGTGCTGACCTATATCTCCCACGAGGTGCCCGACAGGGTGGGCCACGATCCCGACGGTGGTGACAAACCCGGGAAAGGTAAGGAAGAGAAAAAGAAAGACCCTCTGGAGGCTTTTACCGTTGATCTTGTCCAACTTGCTTTGGAAGACAAACTGGATCCCCTCATCGGTCGCGAACTCGAAATAGAGCGTTGCATGCAGGTCCTTTGCCGCCGCCGCAAGAACAACCCGATTTTTGTGGGGGATCCGGGTGTCGGTAAAACTGCCCTGGCGGAAGGCCTGGCCCAGAAAATCGCAAAAGGGGAAGTTCCGGATCTGTTGAAAGATGTCCGCATTTTTTCTCTCGACCTGGGAGGACTCCTGGCTGGAACCAAATACCGGGGTGATTTTGAACAGCGCCTCAAATCCGTGATCAAGGCTTTACGGAAACTGGACAATGCCATCCTGTTCATTGATGAAATCCATACCATCGTTGGAGCAGGCGCTACCAGTGGCGGTTCGCTGGATGCGTCCAATATCTTAAAACCCGTTCTCAACATGGGAGACCTGCGCTGCATCGGTTCAACGACCTACGAGGAATTCAAGAACCATTTTCAGAAGGATCGCGCCCTTTCCCGGAGATTTGAAAAAATCGATGTACCGGAACCCCCCATTTCCGAATCGATAAAGATTCTAAAGGGGCTACGCTCACGCTACGAAGAACACCACAATATCCGCTACACGGATTCCGCCTTGAAAACAGCCTGTGAATTGTCGGCCAAACACCTGAACGACCGATATCTTCCAGACAAAGCCATTGATGTCATCGATGAAGCCGGTGCCCATGTGAGATTGACAGGGAGTGGCCGGCGTAAAAAAATTCACCCGGCGGACATTGAGAGGATCGTGGCTAAAATGGCGGGCATTCCCACCAGAAGCGTGACTTTGTCGGATCGGGCGAAGCTGGAAGGTCTGGGTGTAGAACTCCGAGAGATGGTTTTCGGACAGGATCCGGCCGTTGATTCACTGGTTACCGCCATCAAACGGTCCCGTGCCGGACTGGGAACCCCGGACAAACCGGTGGGGTCCTTTCTGTTTACGGGACCGACCGGTGTCGGTAAAACCGAGGTGGCCCGTCAGGTGGCCCGGATCATGGGGATCGAATTCATGCGCTACGACATGAGCGAATACATGGAGAAACACGCCGTGGCCAGGCTTATCGGCGCTCCGCCGGGCTATATCGGCTTCGATCAGGGGGGATTGCTGACGGACGGTATCCGCAAGCACCCTTACAGTGTCCTGCTGCTGGATGAGATCGAGAAAGCCCACACCGATCTGTTCAATATTCTGCTGCAGGTGCTGGATCACGCCACCCTGACGGACAACAGCGGAAAACAAGCCGATTTTCGCAATGTGATCATCATCATGACGTCCAATGCCGGCTCACGGGAAATTTCGACCCCGACGATCGGTTTTGGGGATCCCGTAAAAGATACCGCCGGAAAAGGGAAAAAGGCGCTCGAACTGTTTTTCAGCCCTGAATTCCGAAACCGGCTGGATGCTATTATCAATTTCAGTTCTCTGACCGTCGATATTATGGAAAAAATTGTGGACAAGTTCATGCTTGAGTTGCGGGAGCAGTTGGAAGGCCGAAAAGTGAACCTCGAGCTGAGTGACCGTGCCCGCCGATGGCTTGCCAGGAAGGGGCACAGCCCGGAATACGGTGCCCGGCCGCTGGCCAGGTTGATCCAGTCCCGTATCAAGGATACCCTTTCCGATGAGATCCTTTTTGGTGCCCTCGCCAAGGGTGGTCGGGTCAGCATTGATGTCGTCGATGATGAACCGGTGTTTGCGTATTCCCCCCACTAGGCTGTGCACCGATTTCCCATGCCTGTCTTTTTACTTACCGATGAGCTGATTTTTCCGTCTCCCGAGCTGGCCACTGAAGACGGTCTGCTCGCCGTGGGGGGTGACCTGTCGTTCGGCAGGATACTGCTGGCATACCGCAACGGGATTTTCCCCTGGTATACCGAAAATGAACCCATACTCTGGTGGTCGCCAAACCCGCGGCTTGTCCTTTACCCGCATGAATTGATCGTATCCCGATCCCTTGCCAGAACGATTCGCAAAAATCGATTTCACGTTACCATGGACACTGCTTTTCCCCGCGTTATACGCCAGTGTGCTGCGATTCGAAGCCAGCAGAGAGAAGGCACCTGGCTTGTTGCCGAAATGATCGATGCCTACATCAAGTTGCATGAATACGGCTATGCTCATTCCGTGGAAACATGGGAACAGGGGAAGCTGGTCGGCGGACTGTACGGCATATCACTGGGCGGGTGTTTTTTCGGTGAATCAAAATTCAGCATTGTGAGCAACGCCTCCAAGGTCGCCTTTGTTTTTTTGGTGGAATGGCTGAAGCAACAGGATTTCGTCATGATCGACTGCCAGGTGACCACCGCGCATCTTATGGCTTTCGGGGCTAGGGAGATCAGTCGAAAAACCTTCCGAGCACAGCTGCATGAAGCCCTTCGGATTCCGACAATCCGCGGACGCTGGCGCCTGGGTTCGGAAATAGAAGACCCGGAAATGAACAACCGGATTACCCCCGCAACAGGGAAGGAGAATTATGATGGATAAAGATTGTCTGTTCTGCCGTATCGCCGCCGGCGAAACCGAAACGGAGTTTCTTTTTGAAAATGAAAATGTTGTGGTTTTTAAAGATATCAAACCCCACGCCCCGGTCCACCTTCTGATCGTCCCCAAAAGGCATATCCGCAGCATCAATGATCTTGGCGATCAGGATCGGGATATTCTGGCCGAACTGGTCATGATCGCAAAACAGGTAGCCGCAGAAGCAGGCGTATCCAAGTCCGGCTACAAACTGCTCTATAATGTGGAAAGAGGCGGCGGACAGATGGTTTTTCATCTGCACATGCATGTTCTGGGGGGGTGGCCACCTAAATCGTAGACATGAAGGAATTTAATGAACGCGAAAGAGAAGACAGATTATCTTGCCAATGTGGTGCTGTTGTCTATGGCGGACGGCAGCCTGGGCCCGGAAGAAGCCGGGCTGATCGAAACTATCCGTGACGATATTGGTGCCACGCCTCAGGAAATGCAGAATGCCCTCGAAATGGTGGCCTCCGGGAAACATGTACTGACACCCGTAAAACGGTTTTCAGACAGGGCCCGGAACCTGGAGGACATGCTGCTGGTTTCCCTGGCCGACGGTGAATTCGTAACGTTCGAGAAAGAGGAGATTCTGGCCTACGCAAAAATGATACCGGTTACCCGGGACCAGTTGGCTGGCATGCTCAAAGAGATGAAACAGCTGCACCATGTCGCCTGCGGGCCGTTAACCTGCTGCATATGCAACAGGGAGATACCCGATGATTCCAGGTTCTGCCCGTTGTGCGGGGAAAAAATCCAATCTGATGCCCGGCATGTTTAGGACAATCTGTTTTAGAACCCTTCATGGTCTTCATGCTGAAACCTGTTCTGCGGGGGGCGTCTTTTTGTCTTTTAACCGCTCAAATCAAGGCAATGGTTTCGAAGGTGTTGTCGCTCAGGTCAAGAAGCAGGAGGCGATTGCGCAGGGTATTTTTTTTCCCGAGCAGAATTTTGACGGCTTCCGAGCACTCGACGGCAGCGATCACGGTGACGGCGGGGGATAGCGTGCCAAGCGTGGTTTCGGCGCCTTTGGGGGGGGCTTCCTCCGGATTGCCGTAGACCAGCCGCAAACCGGCATCCTGGGGAAATATCACGGTTACCTGTCCGGAAGTTCCGGCAACGGCACCCGAAACCATGGGAATGCCGGTTTTTCTGGCTGCATTTTCCAATAGAAAGCGTGTTGTCACATTGTCCAGGCAGTCGATCACCAGATTGGCCGATGACAACAGGCTGGCAATATTGTCTTCATCGATGAACAATTTGTGGGCGCTGATATCCACGGAGGGGTTGACGGCGGCCACACGCTCCCGGGCGGCGAGAGCCTTGGGAAGGCCAAGGAGGTCCATTCGGCTGAGGAACTGGCGGTTCAGGTTGCTGTCTTCAAACCGATCGCCGTCGATGAGCACCAGAGAGCCTACGCCTGTCCTGGCCAGTATTTCCACCACCCCGCCGCCCAGTCCTCCCAACCCGACTATTGCCACACGAGATTTCAGCAGGACAATCTGGTCTTGGATGGAAAGAGTCGCCGAATTGCGGGCATATCTTTCCGGGATGATATTGGATTGCAGGGCGGTTATTTCGATCTGACGGCCACCGGTATTGTATGTCTCGGCCAGTTGCCGCACCTGTGCGCTGGCGATGGCGGCGTAGTCCGTGCCATCCTGCTGTTTCCGGGGCTTTGCTGCAGCTGCTATGGCATTGATAATAAGGTTGCTATCCATGGTCGCTATCTCTGAAAAGTGAAAGAGAAAGCCAACGAATCATGCCGTCGGCTGCACCTTAATGATGACAACGGTGACATCGTCATCCTGCTCCGCGCCGTCGCGGAATTGATCTACTTCTGCGATGACGGTTTCAACAATCCGCCTGGCCGGTTTGTCGGCATGGGTGCGAATCAGGTTCTGGAACCGTTTTTTTCCGAACATGTTGCCACTCGGGTCCATGCATTCCCAGATACCGTCTGTCCCCAGGATAATTAGCTGCCCGGCCGATATGGGCTTCGCATAATCCGGGTAGTCCGAATTTCCAAAGATTCCGATGGGGATGCCTTTGCCGCCCAATTCTTCGAAAACGTCGGTTTCCGGGTCATAGAGCAGGGCCGGGTCGTGCCCGGCGCGCACCCAGCGCAGCGTTCGGTCGGCGGTATTGATTTCGCAGAAAAAGAGGGTCATGAAACGGCCGCTGGATTCCACATCTCTGCTCAGTTCAATATTAACGTCGGTAACGATGGCCGAGGGATCGCCTGGAATGGATGCCCTCTGTCGCAGAAAGGCGCGGGCGGTGGTCATCAGGAGGGTGGAAGGGATGCCGTGGCCGGAAACGTCTCCTACAGCCACGCGAATCCTTTCTTTCTCTTCCGGGGTGATAATGTAGTCGTAATAATCGCCGCCGGTTTCGTCGCAGCTGACGCTGGCACCGGAGATGTCGAGTCCGACGATCTCCGGATCTTTCTGCGGCAGCAGGTTTCGCTGCACTTCGCTGGCAAGCGCAAGCGACTGACTCATGCGACCATGTTCCGCCAGCATGGGTCCCACTCTGTTGAAAACTCGCCCAAGGTCGCCGAACTCGTCCTGGGAAGTGATGTCCGCGCGTACATTGAAATCGCCCTGGGCCAGGCGCAGGGATGCATCTAAAAGCGCCTGCAGCGGGCGGCTTACCGTCAACGAAAAGGCATACGCCAGGGCGAATACCACCAGGCTCATGCCGATAACAGCGAAACCCGTAAACGTGAGCATCTTGGTAATCATGCCGTCAATGTGTTTTTCGACTCTCAGGACCGGTTCCATGATTTTTTCAAAGGGTGTGATCAGCAGCAGAAAACCGTTCAGGTTGTTGAGCGGGCTGTAGATGTAAAGGGAGTCTTGGTCGGCGTAAGGAAACAGCAGGCTGCCGCCGGAGCCGGATTCAAGGCCTTGACGGATTTTGGTATAGCCGGGGCTGGATTCCGTAAACAGCCAGTCCTCTTCCACCTGGGTCCGCCAGCTGCGGGTCATCGTTTTGGTGTCCTCTTCGCGGGCCAGTATACGGATTCCGGGAGTCTTCGATTCGGGATCCGATTCCAGCCGGCACATGAACGCCTTGGTTTCTTCAGGCAGATTGCCGACAAGAAAGTCGTATTCCAGAAAACGGCTTACCGGTACGATAAACGAAACGATTCCCAAAAAGGTGTTGTCGGAGCGATAGATGGGCTGTGAAACCGCTACGACCGTCTGGCGGGTGAAGGGATCGATGAATCTCTGCGACCATTGAATGCGGTTGTCATCCATCGCGTTCCGGTACCACTCCTGTTTCCGGAAATCGAGTCCCACGGGAATGCTGCCGGTTCCCGGATAGACGGCGGTAAGTCCGTTTTCCAGAACAATCATCATCCACAGAATATCGTTCTGGCGAAATGCACGCGCATTCTTCTGTGCGGCAAGATTGCCGGCCAGGCGTTGCAGATCCTCCGCCAGCGATGTTTCGGAGACACCCTCTTCCAGCCGGAACACCGGGTTCCCGAAAGAAACTTTCAAAAGATGGCCTCCCCCGGATTTCCCTTCGCGGGCATAGCGTTCGGAATAGGCGATATCCTCCGGAGGGTTCCGATCTTCTTTGAAATCATCCACGAAGTAGATGGCAACCGATTTTCCCGGAGGGTCGGAGAGGGCCCGCTCAACAGTGCTGCTACGGTATTCCAGGTAGAGCTCCATGCGTTCCCGGTCGGTCTGGAGTACTTTTGAATACCCGCTGACAAGCGTCTGTAAACGTCTCTCCGTACGGTCGAGATGCTCTTTGCTGATCAATGTCGACAGATCGGCGCTGAGGCTGCGAACGGCGCGTACACCGAAAAAACGAGCAAAGGCTACCGGCACAACGGCCACGCACATGAGCAGGATCAACAGCTTCCACTTGAATTTCATAGGGTATTCCTTAACGTAGCAAAAGCCGGAGGGTAAAGAACATGGCGTAAAACAGGTAAGGTCCTTAACCTCACCGGCGGTAAGGTCTATATAAGGTTGCGAATATTCTGTTTTTTACGATATTTTCAGCCATTTTAACTCTCTTCGACATGCTTTTTATGCAACGATAGGGTTTTCCTGTTTGCCTTGGTTTATGGGGCAGTTCCTATTCTAGCATATTGCCGTTTGGTTTTTCAAGAAAAAGGCGACTAGTAAAGGGGATCGTCAAAAGTCAGTGCATCAGCGCATCAACTGAAATTGTTGCCAGCACGAGGGCCAGGGACAGGTTGATGGCCATAAAAAGCGGCTGGTAGATCACTCTGGATTCCCGGAAGAAAAGAAGGTTCCGGCAAAAGAGGGCCGACAGGAACGTGGCGTTTGCCGCCAGAAGCAGGCCCAGTGATTGAGAATGAACGCAATGCACGATCAGGAGCAAAGAGATGGCAGCAAAGGCAACCGTCCAGGAAAGCAGGATACGGTGAAGCTGTTCCCTGGAAAACAGACCGGCCATGGAAGGCAGGCTGTTTTGCCGGTAGTCCTGAGGATGGTGAAGCACCACCAGCCAGGAGTGGGGCAGCTGCCAGACGCCAATAACCGCCATCAGGTTCCAGATGCGAAAATCCACCAATGCGCTCCCGGAAGCCATCCAGCCCATCAGCGGCGGAAGCATCCCGCAAACGGCCCCAGGAACTGCGGCCCACATGGTTTTGCGCTTGAGGGGCGTATAAATCATGTTATAGCAAACTATTGCGGCGGACTGTCCGGGGGATGAACATGTATGACCATCCCGTCATTTTCGTCGATCTCCGAATCCCGGGTGATTCCGGATTTGTTGCCGTGTACCTGTTCCTGCGACCCGTCATGTTGCCCGGCCGCCGGCCCAACATACAAGGAAGCCAGAGCGATCAGTCCCGGCAAGATCGACCGCCATCGGTATCTGTTCATTGATTCGTTTTCCGTGTAATGCTACTTCAGATTCGTGTACGTGCCGGTTTTCAGGTCCACACGCAATGCGGTACGGAATTGGTGGCGCGTTTTAAAGCTGTCCCTCCCGGTGGAATACGCCAGCAGGACAGTATTCTCCTTGCCGGCGGCGATGACCTGGTCATGGGGATCTCCGGAGTTCAGCGGGATGGTAAAACGGATAACCGTGCGCCCGTTTTCTTCGGATCCTTCCGCGTTGGAAATGTCATCTTTGCCGTCCAGTTTGTTGTCCGGTTCGTGCTGTTTGCCGGCGGTTCCGAAGTCGTCGGTTATTTTTACCTCGCCGTCTTTGACATAGCCGAGTACGAAGCCGGCATCTTTCATCTCGTCGGAAGGGTTAAAGCCGATGCCGACCCATCCGGTGGTTTCGGCACCTATCTGGATATGCATCACATCCCCGTCCAACTTCCATTCAAAACTGATTTTTTCAACTTCGATTTTGTGGTCGTAATCCATAGCGGCACTGCTGCCGAACAGAGAGCCGGACACGACAAACAGACCCCAGACAACCGTAAGAAACAGAATTTTTCTCAGCATCGTTTTCTTCTCCATTTCAAGTTTTCGACAGCGCCGATGTATTTTGTTCATCAGCGTATCTGCATACCGAAAATTAAAAATTCAGTCCACCCATTCACCACCACAGTTCAAGAGCCAGGAGGAAAATACAACGGGCACCGTTTCGGTTTCGAACTGAAGTGGCGGGGCATTTTCTTCAGCCATACTGGATTTCTCCACCGGTAAATCCAAGTCCGATGGCTGTAAACAGACAAAGCGCATAGAGAATCATAATTTTGGTGCGTTTACCGTCGCCATCCTTTCGGCCGGACAAAAATGAAGTCGTTAGCAGGACGGTGAGAATTCCCGCCAGAATGAATTTAATCAGGATAAGGTGGCTCCACTCCGCTTCGAACTTGACCTGCCAGTCCATAAATCCCAACAGCATTGTGGGAAAGACAAAGATCAGTGCCACAGTGATGCAGTAAAAAGCGGTTTTTTCCAGATCTTTTTTTTTCAGGGCTATGGACGTGGCTTGAAACAGGAACGCACCCATGACCATTCCCATGGGAAGGTGGGTGATGGCTGGATGGAGCGGGTGAGTGAAACCGATGTTTCCCAGTAGTTGGTAGAGCAGTTCGATCATCGTATACACTCCCTTTTGATTCGGGCTGTGCTTTATGGTATCGACATTTTCATAATCCAATTCCGATTGGTTACAAAAACAGTCGGTTGTTGACCGACTGTATCAATTACGAATAGAGTAAGCATGAATCCAAAAAAACGCAAGTGAATAGAGAGCCCGCCTGTCTGACAGCGACAGACCTGTCTATGGCGCCACCCGGGGAAAGTAACCGCTTTGCTCGCCGTTTTTCTCGGGATTGTCATACACCACACCCCAAGTAATATTCTCCTCATCGGCCGGCAGTTCGCTGTCCTCGTCAAACCGCGAACCGTCAACGAAATAAACCAGGCGACCTTCCGCGCTTTGTGGCGCTTTCACGGAAGCAATCATCTTCAAATCCTGGGGGACTTGTTTGTTTTCCGGCGGTTGTGTGGTGTTCGGCGCC
>CAZKYZ010000035.1:0-15464 GCA_964557055.1 uncultured Desulfobacterales bacterium | reverse complement strand
TCCCCACAGGTCGATCACAATTCGAAAGGGATTGCGGAGGGAAAAAATCTTGTAGGTTCGAATTGACTTTATATCGACGACCACCCGTACGGTATTGGATGAGAATTGCCCTGCTCGTGCATCACTAAGCAAATTGTCGTTGATGGGAACAACCTGATTGATTCCATTGCCCAGCCGGCTGTTTTCAAGATCAACAAATAGACGCATCGGTTTATTCAAAGAAGGGTCTTCCTGGAGAAGATGATAAGAGTACTTTGCCTGGTTTTCGGCATCAATGACAACTCTCGTATAATTGGGGTTTGACCAGAAACGCAATCCGCTGACCGTAACAGTTCCATGCACCGGAAAGGGATCTGTCCGGGATGATTTTTCCCGATCGGATGCAGCGGATTGGATGATGGCGGCAATGGCATCTTGGGACGAATCCGGTTTATGGGCATCATTGTCCGATTTATCTGTTGCCGGGGTCGCGTCTTTATCCGTCGCTATCGTCTTCGGATTGATTCCCATTTCAGCAAGTTCATCCTTCGATTTTTCATGGTAGCGGCTATGAGGATACCCGGAAACGACCCGGCTGAATTTTTCTACGGCTGCTTCCTTATCACTGCTGCTAAAAGATTTTGCATACATACCAAGGTACAATTTTCCGGCATTATATAGTCCGGCAGCAGCCCAGGGACCCGTGGGATCATTTTCAAACACCTGTTCATATTTGCGGATACACTCCAGCCATCGGTCACGGTATTTTTGAACCCTGGGTGATGCCTGCAGCTCCTGATAGCAGCTACTGCCAGCAATAAACGATTTTCTGGACTTTTCATGGATAGCAACACTATCCGATGAATCCGTCTGCGGGGTGTCCGCCAGAGCTTTGACAAGCGATTTTGATGCTTTTTCATGATAAGCGCTATTGGGAAATTCAGCGATCACCTTACGATAGCGTTCGATGGCCGCCTGATTATCGCTGGACCGGAGTGAATAGCGGTAAAGCTGCTGGTATAGATTTCCAGCCATATAAAGACCTGCAGCGGCCCATTCTCCGGACGGATCTTTATCATAAACTGCCTGATACTTGCGGATGCATCTAAGCCAGTTGTCACGGTATTTCTGTTTGGCGGGAGAATTCCGAGTGGTTTTATAGCAGGCGTCCGCCTGAAAATATATGTTCTTAGCGGTATCCGCCATTACGGACGAAGGTGACGTCAAAAAGAAGCCAATCATCAGGGCCAACCATAGCGAACCTATCGTATTGCTCCGTTTTGCAATCATAGCCGTAAGGTTACCCGATTATTTCTTTTGCTTTTGCTTGCAGTTTATCAAGGTGATTCATGGCTTCCAATGGTGTCAGCCGGGTCAGGTCCAGCCCCACCAGGCTCTTGATCAAGCTGAACTCCGGCTTTTGAAACAGAGCCAGCTGAATGTGACCTGCCGCCTCCATCTGGGTTGTACCTGCAATAGCCGGACTTCCGTTGATATTGTGTTCATCTTTCTCAATGTTGGCTAGGACCTCTTTGGCACGGTTGATGACTTCGGAAGGAACCCCCGCTAGTCGGGCCACCTGGATACCATAGCTCCGGTTTGTTCCGCCAGCCACTAGCTTTCGTAAAAAAATAATATCGTCATTCCACTCTTTCACCGCAATATTGAAATTACGAACCCTGGATCTTGTATTGGCAAGTTCGGTAATTTCGTGATAATGGGTCGCAAACAGAGTCTTTACACCGGTACCGTCAAGATCATGCAGATATTCCGCAACCGCCCAGGCAATGCTTAAACCATCGAATGTGCTGGTTCCCCGTCCGATCTCATCCAAAATAACAAGGCTGTTGCCGGTGGCATTGTGTAAAATATTGGCGGTATCCTGCATTTCTACCATGAAGGTGCTCTGTCCGGCGGCGATATTGTCCAGGGCGCCGACCCTGGAAAATATACGATCCGTCATGCTGACAGCAGCGCTTTTGGCCGGCACAAAAGACCCCATATGGGCCATAATCACGATGATGGCAACCTGCCGCAGCACAGTCGATTTGCCAGCCATATTGGGACCGGTAACGATAAGAATCTGATGGCTTTGATTGTCCAGAGAAACAGAATTGGGCACGAACCTTTCTTTGATCAGCATTTTTTCGATGACCGGGTGCCGCCCGTCTTTGATCGTCAATGACCCATCCTCAAGGATGTCCGGGCGGCTGTAATCGTTTTGTTCGGCTACTACAGCCAGGCTCAGCAAACAGTCAACCATCGAAAGAAAAAAGGCGATACGTTTAATGGATGCGCTGTGCCTGCTGATCTTTGTCAGAATTTCCGTAAAAAGCCGAAACTCCAGCGTGGCCCTTTCTTCCTCGGCGGAGAGAACCTTTGATTCGAATTTTTTTAATTCGTCCGTGATAAACCGCTCTGCGTTGACAAGGGTCTGCTTGCGTACATAATGCTGGGGCACCGAGGTTGATTTGGATTTGGGAACCTCAATGTAATACCCAAAGACTTTATTATACCTTACCTTCAAGGTGGAAATCCCTGTGTTTTCCTTTTCGGTTTTTTCCAACTCGAGCAACCACCCTTTCCCGTTGCGGCTGATCGCTACAAGTGAATCGAGTTCGGCATGATACCCTTCCCGTATCAGGCCGCCTTCATTCGTGACAGGGGGGGGATTTTCACGAATGGATTGACGGATCAGAGTAGCGACCGTCTCCAGATCAGCAATTGGTTTTTCGAAACGAAACAGAGCGGCGGAAAAGTCCTGCAGTCGCTGAATGATAAGCGGGAGGTGTTCCAGAGATGTTCGTAAGGCGATCAAGTCTCTCGCATTGGCAAGTCCCATGACGATCTTGCCGGCCAGTCTTTCAAGATCGTATACGGATTTCAATTGATCCCGAATATCCCCGGCGGCATGAATATTCTCAACGGCTTCCTGAACAGCATCCAGGCGCAATTGAATTTCCTCCAGGTTAATCAATGGATATCGCATCCACTCCCGAAACAATCTGCCCCCCATAGCTGTGACCGATTTGTCCATTATCCCGATCAAAGTGGCATTATTGGAACCGTCCCGTAGATTCGCGAATATTTCCAGATTCCGGCTGGTCGTTTCGTCAACGATCAGAAAGTTATCCATTGATACGGTTTTTATCCCGGTAACATGCCCTAATTTCTGTTTCTGTGTTTCCCGTACATAATAAAGTAGGGCTCCGGCGGCCCGGATGCCGGCTTTCATCCGTTCACATCCAAAACCTTCCAGGTTGGGGGTGTTAAATTGATCGGTCAGGCGATTCCTGCAGCGAACAGAATCGAAGGCCCTGTCTTCTAAAAAAGTGAGGCGTTTCTGTCCGAGGACCTGTTTAATCGGTTCCATGGCCGGATCCGAAGACAACGATTCCGGGAGAATGATCTCGCGGGGAGAAATTCGCTGCAATTCATCAAGGACGACAGCAATTGCATCGGATTCTGCCAAACGGAACTTTCCGGTTGAAATGTCGAGATATGAAATACCGAAACGGTGATGATCAATGACAATGGAAAGAACATAGTTATCCCTCTTCATTTCCAGAATCTCATCCTCGATGACCATTCCGGGAGTTATTACCCTTACGACTTCTCGCTTGACGATTCCTTTGGCTACCGCAGGATCTTCAACCTGTTCACATATGGCAACTTTGTACCCTTGTTCAATGAGTTTGGAGATATATCCCTTACCTGCCTTTACCGGAACACCACACATGGGCACGGGTGCTTTGTCTTTTTTGTTTCTGGATGTCAGGGTTATATCGAGTGCTTTTGAGGCAGTTTGGGCATCTTCAAAAAACATTTCATAAAAATCGCCCATCCTGTAGAAAAGAAGCGTATCGGCGTACTTTTCCTTGATGGTCAAGTACTGTTGTATCATCGGGGTGGTTTTTGGCGAACTCATGGATCATCAGGCATTTTGAGCGGTTGCCTTTTCATCCGTTTCCTCGGCGGCTTTTAACTCGTTCACCGGATTTCCTTTTAACATATCCACTTCCTTTTTCAGCAAGGCTGCCTGCTCCCGGTGCGTGTTGTTGGTGGCATTCAAACCTTTTATGGTTTTACTGGAGCGAAACCTTTCCGTAAGGCCTGAAATGTAGGCAATCAGAAATCCAAGCAAAAAAAAGGCGGCGCAAAGAACGGCATTCTGGGTTTCAGGCATATAATATGTCTGAAAGAGCAGATTAATGACGAGACTCTGCTTTGCCAAAAAAAACTCCTGATTCTGGTATACGATCGTCGCAAAAAACCCGATAAGGATTATCCAGAAGGCGATCTTTACTTTTTTCATGTTCCTTCTCCCGTCTATTGATGGAATCGCCGATTAACGATTATATTGATCATCAGTCTATTTACTCTTTTTCATTTAAAAACTCAACCTTTTTTTGCCGAAGCGGCACCACTTCAATACCTCCCCACAGCCCGATTTCAGATCCGATAATAATCATAATGCCCTTTACACCGGGGATGCTCTGACCGAATTCAATAGCCCCCGGGATATCTTTGTCTGTTTTTACACGGTTACCAACAGCAGTGGCCGAAGCATCCGCAAGCGCTCCTGAGTCAGATAACACACAGACGGCGTCCGCGTTGCCAAAACTGGTAGAATGCCCCACCGTTCCGGATGACGTGCACAGGGAAACAGGCTCTGATGCAGCAGGGAGGCGAATTCCGATGCGGCCGCTTAATTCCGACAGGCCGGCATAAACCCCAACGGTTACTTCATCAGGAATGCGCATGAAAATGTCGCCCCCATTTTCAATAATCACCTCATCTGTATTCTTCAGTGCATCTCTTCCCACAAACTCTGCGACCGCGCCGGCGACTGCCGCCATCGGGCCCACTCCTGCCAATTGTCCCGCCTTTATCATCTGCCGGACAATGGGTGGTGCCACTGCCGGTAGTGGAAGTGGATGCATAGCTTCCAAAAAATCTCTATTCTCCAGGATATATGCCTCTATTGCTTCCCTGTGTGTCAGGATCGATTCCCGCACCAGCTTCTGCAATGGTTTGGAAGCCTGAACCATCAGGTCCGTTTCTTTTACAACCACTCGGAACGATACCAAACCGGTATTCGCAACCAGATTTCGATATCTTTTTTCCTGGAACGGTTCGGTGTTCAATAATCGTCCCCTCGTTTTCAGGATTTTCCCGGCTACAGGGATTGTTGAAAAGTAATCTTGCGCAGCCGTAAATCCGCGGGGCATTGGTCCAAAAAATACTGGTCCGTCATCCCGGCAATAAAATCCCTGGCAATCTCCGCATGTTTGTACTGCGATATATACGCCTGTGACATGTTATTCAAGAATCTTGAAAAAATTAGCGACGAATGTTCACCACCATCAAGATCTTGCAGGTACTTCGCAAAAAGCATTGCATACAGTTTTTTTATCTGCGGGATCCTGGTTTTGATTTTCGGGTTTAAATAGATCCGTTCATAATTAAACTGCTTCAGTTCCCGCAAGGCTTCCGAAATCTCTTCACCAAATGCGATAAACGGTTTGTGCATGCTGTTGGAGATAACATCGGTAACCAGCTTGTAAACAATGGTGCCATTTGTTTCACCCAAAACAGTACGGCACTTTTCCGGGATATCGGAACGGTTTACCAACCTCAGACGAATCGCGTCTTCGAGGTCTCGACCGACATAGCCGATGGTATCCGCCAAGCGAACAACGCACCCTTCCAACGTAGCTGGATAGAGCTTAAAATCACTGTTTGCCTGTTTGGTATTGATTGTCTGCGAAAGCTGTTCAAAGGACATATCCGGTCTTGGGTGCAGTACCGGGTCGTGTACCTCTCCATCATGACATAGAATGCCGTCCAGTGTCTGCAGGCAGAGGTTCCAGCCCTTCCCCTTGCGTTCGATGGTGTCTAGAAAGAGGACGCTCTGGATATTGTGATGAAAACTTCCAATCCCGGCCTGTTGACAAAGCTGAGACAAAATCTGTTCCCCCTCGTGTCCAAAGGGAGGGTGGCCGATATCATGCCCGAGCGCGATCGCCTCGATCAGATCCTCGTTTAAACCAAGATATCGTCCGATCGTTCTAGAAATTTTAGAAACAAATTGAACATGCAATACACGATGGGTAATATGATCATTTTCGATCAAATGAAACACTTGGGTTTTGTCTATATAGCGGGTGTATGCCAGGGAATGGAGGATTCTGTCTGCATCGACTGAAAATGCCTGCCGATATCCCCGTTCCAGCCGTTTTTCCGAAATCCGGCGGATCGCTTTGGAACTATGGCATGCCTCGGGGACCAGACTTTCTCGTTCGCGTGTGTCGAGCAGGGACCGGAAGTCGGACAAATTGGATGGTTCAGATGATACCATTGTCAATAAACTCCTCCATCAGCCGGGGATAGTCGATCCCAGCCGCCCGCAAACCCTGCTTTCCGTATTTCATATTCCCCTCCAGCACGTATGGACGGCCCTGATGCAGGCAGATATCGATTCCCACATCATCCCATTTACAGCGGCGGGCGACTGACAGGGCGAATTGAACGGCTTCTTCAGGAACCGATTGAAAACTGATACGCCCCCCAAGAGCGACATTGCTTCTAAACTCACCTCTGGCTGCGATTCGCCAGTATGCCGATACGGTTTGGTAGCCAATAACGACCACCCGAATGTCCCGATCTATAGGAAGATATTCCTGGATATAGGCTGGATTGACCAGGTGGCAATAGTCGTCCAGCTCCGTTTGTTTTTGTATCAGAAAAACACCTCTCCCCATCGCAGATCCTCTTGGAATTTTCCCAATGAAAGGAAACGCAAAAAAAGATGTTATTTTTGATTTTTGGCGTTGACCATAAAAGAACCTGGTTTTGGGATGGGCGATATCGAGAAGATTGAAAAGCGTGGTTTGCTTTATCTTGTCTTGCACACATTTGTAGGTATGATAGCTGGGAAAAGTCTTTTTCCCGGCTGCATCGAAAAGGTCTGCGTAGAGATCAGTGGGGTAGTATATTTTATCCGCATGCCGGATCAGTTCGGCTTCCCGGGTTGTATAATCGGAGAAGTTCGGATGAACCCCCAGGGTCAAGACATTCCGGCAGTTCCGCAATCTCGCCTCCAGGGCGATCGCTTGTTTATCCTGTTTCACAATCTGCTTTCCACTAACAACAGGGTCTACGCAGGCGCCGGAGAAAATACACTGATGGGAAGGTCTGCATTGGGATAGCAACGTTCAATCGTTACATCAATTCGATCGCCTTTGAGATTTTCGATGGACAGTTTCACCGGCAATTCAAACCCTTCGACCGTTCTCGTTTTCTCATAAACAACGCGATATCGGAGATCACCATTGAATTCGTAGGCCTCAAATGCAGCAAACGGTTTCCGGCCCTTATCCAGGTATATTTTTTGTGACGTTTTATCCAACCAGGATTTCAGCACCAATTTTTCTTCACCACCAAGATGGTCTTTTTCTAACGATACTGACACATAATCCGCAGCCGGAATCCTGCCGGCCAGAATATCAGCAACATCAGCGGAAGAAATGGAAATGGAAAGCAGATCCGCCAAATCGATCGATTCTGCCTTTTGTTTATGATACTTGTACGGATGATAGGATATAAAAAAAACACTCTGCCCATCCGCAGCAACCGTATATTCCGGCTTGCCGGTCAAGCCGATTATCTCAAGCCGGATGGCTCCGGAACGGGTGCCGGCCCAGGCGATTCTCGCAGATCGGGACGTAGCACCGCTGTCAAGTCTGAAATGGCCGATCCCCTTAACGGTTTTCAAGGTGTCATTGGAAAAGCGTAATTGCTGAAGCAGAATATCGGCTTGCTTGTGGTCAATATTATTTTCTTCATGGCGTACGCCGACGCCACCGCATCCAAAAAGCACAATAACGATCAGGTGCCCAATAACGAGCCCGCGGGTGTGGACATACCTTTTCAGAGACCCTGCCGGTGTCGTCATTCTTGATTTTCTTTCCTGTTTTCCAACCCGCGGATTTTTTCTTTGAGCGCTTCGCGTTCTTCTTTTTTATATTTCAGTGATTCGCGATAGGTTTTCACGGCTTTTTCAGGTTCACCAACTTTCCGATAGGCGTCACCGAGATGCTCCAGAATTACAGGATCATCACGGACGAGTTCATTAGCACGCTCAAGGGTGTCAACAGCTTCTTGATATCGGCCCGTCTTGAAGAAAACCCACCCCAGACTGTCCGTTATATAGCCGTCATCAGGCTTTTGAGAAAGTGCTTCCCGGATCAGACTTTCCGCCTCTTTCAGATGGACCCCCAAATCAACATACGTGTATCCTAAATAATTCAGGGCATGGTGGTCCTTGGGGTCCTGCCGAATAACCACTTTCATCTCTTCAATACAAGCATCTTTCTTTCCCCATTTATCATAGACGACCCCCAGCCGAAACCGCAGCTTTGTATTCTCCGGTTCCATAGAAAGCCCCCTATTCAGAATCTCTGCCGCTTCGGCAAACATTTTCTTTTCTTCGTACAAAGAGCCTAAGTATAGTAAAAACTCAACATTATTCTTGTTTTGGGCTACAATGCTTTCCAGATACACGATTGCCTCGTCCAAACCAATGTGTTCCTGAGTAAGGAAAGCAATGTGTACCACCCCATTGTCATAGAAAAGGGTCTCCGGCTTTACCTTCTGGAAAAATTTGATCGCTCTCTGCCAATCCCCCCGTTCATCGTTCGCCACTCCAATGACATATTGGAGATCGGAATTATCGGGTGCTCCTTTTAACATTCCTGTTAAAACGAATATAGCCTGATCGTATTTTTTTGTGTCGATGTACAGTAGAATGATCTTCCGCAGGATGGTTGATTCTTCCACACTTCTTTTTCCCAATTGATACAAAATTTTGGTGGCTTCTCCCGCCTTTCCGATTTCCTGATAGAATAGCGCAAGTTCCAACTGGGAGCGGATATCCATTGGGCTCAATACCATAATTTCCCTGTACATTTGAATCACCAGATCATGTTTTCCACTCTGCTTGTACAATTCAACAAGTTCGAATCTGGCTTCCACCAATGCGGGCTGCAATTCAAGTGCTCTTTCAAAACTTGAACGCGCTTCTGCCCTCTTGTTTTGTTTTTTATAAATTTTACCAATTAAATAATAGCCGGCATAAGAATCGGGATACTGTTGAACCAGTTGCTGGTAAAGCGCTAACGCTTTTTCTGTTTCATCTTTTTCCGATAATATGGCTCCCAGTAAAAGGTAGATGTCTTCCTGTTTGGGATCAATCTCCAAAACTGCTGCATATGCATTACCAGCGGAATCATACTTTTTGAGGATGTGATTGATCCTGCCATACAATATCAGCACATCAACGTTTTTGGGATGCCTGGCAATAAGATCTTCAGCAATGGAAAGAGCCTGTTCGTACAGGCCCTGCTCAACCAGGATAAGCGCCAGTTCTTTTCCGAGAAAAACGGATTCCGGATCAGCTTCTATCGCCTTTTTAAGGTATAGCGCCGCCAATTCAAAATTTTCGCGCTTTTCCTCGATAGTGGCCTGTACATAATAGTCATAGGAAGTGTTGGAACTGGATACGAACAACGCTTTGGCGGATATTTCCGTAGAAGGCAATTTCCTGACAAAACACCCATTAACCAATATTGGAATCGTTAATAATAATAGAATCGCTTTTTTCATGGCTGATCAACCACGCGTAAACATTTCAAAATCCGGTATTTCCCTTTTAAAGTACTCTTTCATCTTTTTGAGCAGGTTTTTTTCAACCTGGCGAACTCTTTCTCTGGATATCCCGTATTGATCTCCAATATTCTGGAGCGTTGCGGGACTGTCTGAAAAAAGTCTGTGGTCAAAGATCTCCTGCTCTCTCGGTGTCATTTTTTTTCTGAACTCCGCGATTTTTTGATGCAAAAGAGCCTCCATTTCCTTTTTGGCCACTGTATCTTCTGCAGTATCGGCGGCTGTGCTTAAAAATTCAATTCTTTCGGTATCCGAATCTTCTTTTAACGGCGAATCCAGGGAAACATCCCACCCGTCTAGCCGTTGATCCATATCAATAATTTCCCGCTCCGAAACACCCAGTCTCTCCGATAAAAGTTTCGGTTTTGGATCGAAACCTTGATCGATCAGTTTTTGTTTCTCCTTTTTCAGCTTGAAAAAGAGTTTGCGCTGTCCCTGGGTTGTACCGATTTTAACAAGTCGCCAGTTATCCATGATAAATTTTAAGATGTAGGCTTTAATCCAGAACGAAGCATAGTAGGAAAATTTGACATTTTTATAGGGATCAAATTTTCGAACGGCCTGCATCAAACCAATATTTCCTTCCTGGATCAGGTCCAGAAGATTCTGCATCCATACCCTTTGAAATTCAAGGGCAATTTTGACAACCAGACGCAAATTCGCGGTAATCATCTCATAGGCGGCAGCCTGGTCACCACCGTCGTGTATCTGTATAGCCAGTTCTTTTTCCCTGTCCCTGCTTAACAGACTATACTGGCTTATTTCTGACAGATAGCGTTGGAGTGGATCAACGGTGACCAGTGCCCGTTCGGTTTCATGGGGTACCGCTTTCTGGGAGGCACGTTTTTTTGGGGCGGTTTTTCCGGCTTTGGGGGCCGTTTTTTTTTCTTTTTAGGGTCATGGGTTTTTATCGGAATCGATCGTTTCTACTTCTCGCCGTATCGCCGGTCGAAGAAGGGGGAATAATTATTTATGGACAGTTACCAGAATTTATGCTATGCAAGATACTTTTATATACATGCGCCTGTAGCTCAGCTGGATAGAGCAACGGACTTCTAATCCGTAGGTCAGGGGTTCGAATCCCTTCAGGCGTACCACTTCAAAGGGTTAGCTGAAAAATACTGACCCTTTTTTATTGTGGTCCCTTTCGCACGTGCATAGCCTGTTGTTGTCAATAATATTACTATATTATTTATCGTAATGCCTACAAAAAGGCAACCATTTAATCGGTACACGCCCATCAGGCCATTGTTGCAGATTTCCACCTCAGACAGGCTCCCTACGGTTCAGTTCTACCGGGAAAACAGCCATATGATAACCGGAAGCATCAGGGCCGCAATAACAATGCCTCCCGGCAATGTAAAATAAGGGGCATACCACGCTTTTCCGATCTCTCTCATCCGCCGCACTTCTTTCAGAAACATATTTCCAACAATCAGCGCGGCAATCGGAACCGGTATCAGTTTGACTATTTCCACCCAATTTGACATGTCGCCTGCTTCGTTGATTACCTTGTTGAAGGTATATTTAGCGCTGCCTTCCCTGATTGCATTAGACACGAAAAGAATGAATGGCAGCCCGCCTGCAAGAAACTGATTTGGGCCTATCTACCGCCCTATGCAGTGCCTGATCTTAATTTTGTAGGATACACCGGCACTTGTTGTGAAATCCTGTTTGATAACCGGTTGTAAATAAAAAAGGGAGCGGTTTCTTCCGCTCCCTTGAAGTTGAATAACAAAAAAACAGTGGCTACCGTTTTGAAAACTGAAACCGTGCACGGGCACCTTTTTGTCCATACTTCTTACGCTCTTTTTTCCGGGGATCCCTTTTAACGAATCCAGCTTTTTTCAAAACCGTTCTCAATTCAGGATCCACCAATATGAGAGCACGGGTAATCCCGTGTCGGATGGCACCGGCTTGTCCGGAGATTCCCCCTCCCAGAACAGTTACACGAATATCGAAAGATTCCTGATTGTTCGTCAAAACCAGTGGCTGGCTCAGCGTAATTTTTGCGGACGCCATACTAAAATATTCTTCAACCGGTTTGTTGTTTACCAAGAATTCTCCCGAACCGGGTTTCAACCAGGTTTTGGCGATCGCATTTTTTCGTCTGCCCGTTGCATAATATACAGTATCTTTATTCATTGAATACCCCGATAATAATGAATTGTTTTAAATTTCCATTTTTTCCGGCTGTTGTGCTGAATGCGGATGGTTGCTTCCAGTATATACTTTCAACTTCTTGAAAATCTCTCTGCCGAGTCTGTTCTTGGGCAGCATTCCTTTTACGGCTGATCGTATCAGTTCCTCAGGTTTTTTCTCAAGCATTGCCCTGGCATTGACTGTTTTCAACCCGCCAATAAATCCGCTGTGCCGGTAATAGTTTTTCTGGTCCATCTTCTTACCGGTCAACACGATCTTATCTGCATTAATAACAATCACACTGTCACCGGTATCCGCATGCGGCGTATACATCGGATTATGCTTTCCTTTGAGGCATGATGCAACGGTGGTAGCCAGTCTGCCAAGCACGGCACCATCGGCATCGAAAAGAAGCCATTTGTCTTGATTGTCATTTTTGTTGGCACTGTATGTATATTTTTTCACTGTAGATACTCCTGTTATTAAAGAATTCAATTTTTTATACAATTTCCGTACCTCTGTCAAGCAAAAATTTGTTATTTAAAATCGACTGGGTCGCATTGGCTCGGAATTGACAGTTGGCCTGAAATGGAATATGTCGGTTGATCATGGATCCTCTTGAAATCGAAGTTAAATTCCACATCCCTGAAATTTCCATGCTGAAAGATAAAATCGTGCGGACGGGAGCGACATCCTGCGGGAAAACTTTTGAAACCAATTTTCGGTTTGAAGACAGCCGAGGTTCATTGAAAAAAACAAACTGCCTGTTAAGACTTAGGCATGATGCAAAATCTCGTCTTACCTTTAAATCACCTCCCTTGCAAAACGATTCACAGTTTAAGATCCGCAGGGAAATAGAAGTGGTCGTCAACGATTTCGATGGGATGAAAAACATTCTGATCGCCCTCGGTTTTCAAATCCAGCAGGTTTATGAGAAATGGCGCGAAACTTTTCAGTTGGATGACACCATATTGTGTATCGATACCATGCCATTCGGCAACTTCCTTGAAATCGAAGGGAGTAAAAACGGCATCATGGAAGCTGCTGCAATGCTGAACCTAGATTGGGAAAACCGAATATTAATGAATTATCTGCACATGTTTTCCATTATCAAACGAAATCTTGGCTTTTCGTTCGATGACCTCACCTTCGACAATTTTTCTGAAATTCAGATAGACACGTCTGCTTTCGTCCCTCTTTTCCGTATTTAGCATATTCACCATATCGTCAATAAACGCTTTAAGAACTGATTCCGAATGAAATCATCCCGCAGTTTCCTTGGTAAAAGGCCAGCGCTTCTTGTCGGAAGATCCGGTTGCATTGCAGGAAATCTCAGCATTCAAAATACCGCCGATTTCCACAACAATATCCCCACAGGCAACTTTTCCCGAACAATTGCCCGTGGAGAGAACAATCAGTTCCTTATCGGCGCTAAGTTCCCCTTCAAATTTACCGCCGACCGTAACACTTGTCGCTTTCATCACGGCTTTAACCGTACCTTCTTTGGCAATGACAATGGTTTCACCTTCAACTGTTCCCTGTATGTCTCCTTTTACCATTAAGGTCCCCCGGCCGTATAGATTTCCGGTTACGGAAAGGTTGCTATCGATGATCGAAAAATCTTTGCCTTCGCTTTTCACGCCTGTCTCCCGTGGTTGCAATTTATCTTGTATAACGGCATTAAACACCTGCTGAAGATGCAATATCGTTTTATTCATCCGGCAATTTCCCATCAAGCCGCACGGGAAACTCTTTTTCAAGCATCAGATCCTTCTCGCTTGCATATATATAAACAACTGCTTTTGTATAAATTTGGGGATTCTCGATGCCCTTGAGTTCAATGGTAACGGGTTTGAAAAATAAAATCGAAAAATACTGCCCCCGGGAACCGTTTGCCGGTTTGCCGGAAACCAATTGCACGCGTGGTGTGACAAGCCATTTATTCGGTAGCGCACTTTCATCTTTTAAAACTACATATGTCCTGCCGGACAGTGGTTTTGAACGGTCCCCGCTGTTGTTCTTGATATTAAAATTGACGGCAAGAACACCGGAAACGGCGTTATAGGCAACGTTGAATTCTTCTACAGCGACATCTCCCATCCGGCCAACCGTTTCTTCTCCTTGATGATTCGATTTTGCAGCAGATGTTGTTGGTACTTCGTTCGTATTCTCCGAAGTCCGTGCGTAGGTGCTGTCTATCTGCTCGTTTTCCGGTGGCAACCGTTTCTCGTTTTTTTGGTCCTGCCCGATTTCAGTTTGTTGTTCAACTATCAGGGCTGGTTCTTCAAGGACAGTTTCTGTTTTATGAGGAATGTCTTCTTTCTTTTTTTCAACAAGGCTGTTCTGGGCCACAGCCAGTTTCACCATCAGTTGGTCTCTTTCGATTCGAAGATCAGACAAACGATCCTGTTGCTGGGATATTTTGGCCTTAAGAGAGTCGCTTCTATGGGATACTTTTTGGTAATAGAAAATTAAAGCAATATCAGCGGCAAGGCTGACAACAAAGAGCAGGCCCAGGGCAATCAGGTATCCTTTGAACCATTTAATCGGTATCACCTTACCACTACCGCCAACAAATAGAAGCGTCCACGCTTTTGCCCTCCTGGTCGGTCTGGGCAGTTTGACTTTGTTTACTGCTTTTCCCAGGTTTCTCGGTAGATCTTCCATTCACCGCCCTCGTTTCGAATGACAATTATCTTCTTTCCCCTGGCATTAAACCCACTTGAGGCATATGACTGCACAAATCTTACGGTTGCGTATCCGGACTGCCAGGTGATCTTCAGTTTTCCTCTGGTGACTTTGATATGTTTGTATTTTTTGTTCAGTTGTTTTTTATTTGCTACCCAGGCGTCCAGTCCCTTTCCGTCAGGGGATAAAAAAGATGTCGAATAGCAATTTTGAAAAACTTCGATATTTTTTGCAGACCATGCCGCCAGCCATTTATCAATCAACCGAACGATCTGTGTATCCGTATCGGGCAAAATCAGCATTGGAGCAGCAACGGCAACCAGAGGGTCGGTTGTATCCGATGATTGAAAATAATTTGGCAAAAGCTGGTACTCTTCACCAATAATTTTCAACGTGCTGTCGGTACCGATAAAAATTTTGCGTTTTCCGGCAAAAGCACTTTTCCCATTCACATTTATAAATTGATCAAAAAGGACCATATAGATCTGCTGATGCTTCAGGATGTATATGTTTTTAAAAACCAAATCGATATTCAGTTTTTTTGCCCCTGCTTTTTCTCGAAGCGCTGACCATTCGGTCCACCAGGCAATATCCGGCAGATAACGATAACTGAAATAAGAAAGATAGTCATGGAATGTCCCGGTCCGAACGGCAGCTGCCAAACCAGTAACGATATCCATTATTTCAAGTTGTTGCGGATCTATTTGGGAAGATGGCCGGTAATTGATTTTTTCGGTAATAATAACAGGCGTCCGATTGAGGGTTACGTATCCGGAAAGCCGATCAATATCTTTATTCTGCAGGACAATACAGCCATTTGAATCTCGATCCGTTAATGCCTTGTTGGTTCCGTGAATCCAGATGGAGTCGCCGTTTTTTCCAAAAACCCTGTCCAACTCGTTCGGATAATCGGTTGTCAGTGCCCGGCT
>CAZKYZ010000034.1:11457-15914 GCA_964557055.1 uncultured Desulfobacterales bacterium | reverse complement strand
ACTGATAACGGGGCAGCCTGCCCGTACTATAACCTGTTCGATGTTGCTGCCGAGCCGGGTATCTTCCGGATCCATTTTACGGGTATGATGGGCCATTACGATCAGGTCGGCATGTTTTTCGCGGGCATATTTGACGATTTCCACATAAGGAATTCCTTCCCAGACATCCATGGAGAAGTGCTTGATCCCTTCTACCGGATAACGACCCCGGATTCGCCGCAATGATTCGCGGATCTTGGACTCGATTTCATCCTGCGTCATCGCGCGTCCCATCTGCATACTGGTAATATCAAGGGCATGGAAAAGGTGAAGTTCACATTCCAGTGTTTTGGCAAGAGTGTAGGCGAACTGATAAGCGGCATCAGAGGCCTTGGAGAAATCGGTGCCGAATACCACATTGGACATACCGCCCCAGAAAGAGGCGGCCGGACGATTGACCACCAGGATCGGGCACCGCGCTGACTTGGCAACCCGTTGGAGCGTCGAGCCAACGATACTCTTTTTATAAACGGAAACGCCTTCTTCACTGGTGCTGCCGCCCATGATAATAAGGTCCGGCTCCGATGTGCGGGCCTCCCTCAGGATTTCACGGTGGGGAAATCCAACGGCAACCTTGATTTCGATGTTCCGGGCAGTTTCCAGCTGTTTGGCATAGTGGCTTTTAATATCCTCTTTGACCCACGATATATATTCATCGTCGAGGTCGACACGCTCGCCGGTTTTCACATCCAGAACGACCTGACTGTACCCCCGGGTCGGAACACCGAGGACGTGAAACAGGCAAAGCTCGGCGTTGTAGCGGGCAGCCATGTCAAAAGCCACCCTTGCTGCATGATCACTGGCCGCTGTAGCCGATGTGGCGAATAGAATTTTCTTAAACATGTGTCACCTCACTTGGCGTGCTGTTAGTATTTCCGGCATCCTATTCTTCCGGTTTGAGATGCTCGGGAACTTCTACCATTTTGATCAGCAGTGGTTTCAAAAAGGACCATTCGATACCGATGGTGTACTCTTCTTCCAGATCGCGGATGGCGTCCCAGCAGTTGTGGCAAGGGGCGATGACCAGGTTTGCCCCGGTATTCAGAATCTGATCCCGTTTGGTGATCAGGGCTTTGTTGCGTTGTGGTCGATACAACCCGATCCCATTGAAGCCGCCGCCGCCGCCGCAGCAGTAGTTGTGTTCCCGATTGGGTGCCATATCGTGGAAATATCCGGGAGCCACAATATGACTGATGATTTCACGAGTGATCTCTTTCAATCCGTGGTTGCGGATGTAGTTGCAGGAATCTTGAAGGGTAACGGGGACCTTCAGGCGTTTCTCCGGGTTTATTTTCAATTTTCCAGTTCGCAGTGCTTCAGCCAGCCATTCCACATAGTGGATCGATTCAACCGGCGGAAGCCCATTCTTTCGCCCGGCCCAGTATGGCCCTTCAATTACCGTAGCCCGGTGGGCATGGCCGCATTCGGTTCCCACCATTCGTTTGGGTTTGAGGCGTTCCATGGCCTGGTACACCGACTCCACCTGCATTTTACAGGCGGGCCAGTCCCCGGCGAACATGGCCAGGCTGGTTAGTTCCCATCCGCTGGATGGCACCGTCCAATTTTCGCCGGCAAGGTGAAAAAGGATCGCAGCTTCAGCCAGGTCTTCCGGATAGTGTTTTACTTCCCTGGCGTTGACAGTGTACATAATGTCGGCACCCTCCACGTCGACGGGGACCGTCAGGCCGGGGTAGTCGTCCTCGTATTCCTCCACCATCCATTCGAAGGTTTCGATAAAATCCGCGTCGGTGACATCCATCTGAGCCCGGTAAACACGGTGCATTCCGGCACCGATTTTAAGCTCCCAGGGAACGAATCCCTGTGCGTACAATAGCCCCCGCAAATACCCGAACATGATACCCATATCGATGCCATGGGGGCAATACATCCCGCAACGGTTGCAGCAGGTGCATTTGGCCCAGGCGGTTTCCATAGCCATGTGCATGAAGTCGTTGTCGACTTTTCCCTGCCGTTTGACGATTTCCCCAAGCGTGGACTGAATTTTATAGGCGGGAACCTGCTTGGGGTCACAGTCGTTGATGAGGTATAAAAAGCAGCTGTTGGCGCACATGCCGCAATGGGCACAGATCTCCAGCCAGGTTTTCAGTCTGGATTTCATGGTATTCCGGATGGTTTTCCACAAAAGAGCCGTGTCTACATCCAGTTCCTTCATTTCCCGGTAATATGTTTTACCGGCCGTATCCGCGAGCAGCGTACGCAGTGCTTCTTCTGTTTCAATCGGTTTTCTATTGCAAAGTGTTCCTTCAGGCATGGATCACATCTCCTTGACTTGTTGATAGATTGGGCCGAATATTACCAGGCCATGCCTTTTCCCTTCATGCCCCCTCTTTTGATACCGTAATCCATTCCCAGTTGTGCTCGAGAGGCAAAAAAGAGCACGATATGGGACAGCTTGGTGAATGGAATGGCAATCAGCAGGGCTTCCCCGCAAAGAATGTGCATGTTGAGCCAGAAATCGTAATTGCTGATTTCGTAGCGGGCCAGCAAACCGGTAACGAAAGGGGCCACCGATATGAGCAGAATAAAATAGTCATACGCCGTGGTCAGTATCCGAACTTCCGGTAATGCGATCCGACGAAGTGCCAGGAAGACGGCGCTGACGACCACGATCCAGGTAAGGATATCGGCAACGGTCGGATTCAGGGTGACCAGCGAGAAACCAATTTTTTCTCTCAGGAAAACATTGTGGGCCAGAAGAAAGAGGGGAATAATGACGGCGCCGATATGGAAGCCGAAAAAAATCACGGTCATAAAGGGCTGTTTTTGCCATCCCTGCGTTCCGAAAGGGATCAACCATCTAATGATGGATCGCATGGCCCCTTTAAAGCCGGCTGCCGGAAACGCCTTATAGGCAACCCGGTCGAGTTGCCAGCTGAGGCCTCTGAAATACCATATAAGGCGGGCAAACATGCCGATCAGACAGATGGCGATAGACACCCAGAACATGAAGCCCGTTAAAAATTCGTACATTTATACCTCCCATCATCCTGAATATTCGTCATCACAACAACCGTTCCCTGTCGTGATCAAAAGGTCCGCTTCTTTTCGTCCCTGCCGGTTATGAATATCCAGAAAAGGGGCAGCAGGATCAGGATCAGACCCATAATGATATAGGCTATAGATTTGGTGCACAGCAGATATTCTTGAAGGGAATAAAAATCGGTTTCCATAATACGATCCTCTTTTTAGCGATCTTAATGATCGTGCTGATAATCCGGGTGTTCAGACAATATCGGCATCCGGGTGACAGTAAACCGGTAAACAACCACACCAATCGTTACAATGAAAATGGAGGTGGCGATTTCCATCCAGCTCGGGAAATACCGCTCCGCGGACGGCAGGTGCCAGTTGAAAGCCACCAGCGAGACATTGAGCCGGTTCAGGACAATCCCCAATATCGTCAAGACGGCAGCCCATTTCGCCATAATCAGGCTTTTTTCCCGGGCCGCGAGGGCATACAGAAAGGCCGGCAGGATGACGAATCCAACAAGTTCCGTTAAAAACCAGGCGCCCCACCCGGAGGCAAGGTGGTGCCAGTTGTTGTCCATGGCGACACCGATGATTTTTATGCAGACATATCCCATCATGATGAAAGCGGCGGCTTTGCTGAACGCTAAGACGACACCGGGACTTTCTTGCAGATGGGTATTATCCATTTTGTCGTGTAGATACCGATGCGCCAGAGAACCCTCGAAGATAACCATGGAGAGTCCGGCAAAGATGCTCGAAACAAAGAAATACACCGCCAGGTAGGTGGAATACCAGAGCGGGTGGAGTTTTGAAGGGGCGATCAGGAACAGCGCGCCAAGTGAAGACTGGTGCAGTGTTGAAAGAACGACACCGAAAATGGTCAAAACAAGTGTCAAGCGTATGATAATATGGCGTATTTTTGAAAATCCCAGCCACTCCAGGGCCGCCGGGCTGAATTCAACCAAGAGTACGGTCAGATAGAGAAAAACGCAAAGACCGACTTCGTAAAGCAGGGATGTAGTACCCGGAGACCAGAAAACCGGATAGGGCAGGCGCCATGGCCGGCCCACATCGTAGTGAAGTGCAAAAACAACCAGGGCATAACCGAGGAACGCTGTCAGGATGGCCGGTCTTACAGCCGAGTGAAAACGTTTGAGGCCAAAGATATAGCAGGCTGCTGATGTTGTATAGCCACCGGCTGCCAAGGCTACGCCACAGAGCAGATCGAATCCGATCCAGATTCCCCAGGGGTTGTTGTTGTCCAGATTGGTAACGGCACCAAGCCCCCCGGTAAACCGCAAAACAGTCAATACCAAGCCGATAAGGATAATGATGCCGGTTATCACATTAAACGGGGTAAACAATGATCTGTCTGCACGACGCGTCTCCTCAGACATTTATTTCTCCTCCTTGGGCGTATCTTCGGA
>CAZKYZ010000034.1:0-11357 GCA_964557055.1 uncultured Desulfobacterales bacterium | reverse complement strand
TCTTCGGAAGCTTCCCGGGTCGCCTCTTCCAGTGCCTTTTTTACTTCCAGGTTGATTGCCGCTTCCTTTTCCTTGTTCAATTTATCTTTCAGTTCGGCTAATTTGGTTTGCATCTCTTCGTTTGCATCGGCCACGGTTCTGGCAATCGCTTCTGCTTTTTCTTCACCGGCCACCTGGTCTTTCCTTTTGGACATGGCGTAAATTCCGGTGAGAAGAACCGGCCATAGACCGACTACCATCGGGACTACCGCAAGAGCGCCGGAAGTCAGCTCCGGTGCGGATGTGGTCCCCAGATCCTCGCGCATGTCGACATCGGTGAAAGGGTCGGCGGCCAGATACAGCCAGCTGGTGCCGCCCATTTCCGTTTCTCCGTAAATGTGATCAACATAACGATCCGGATGCTTCTCAATGCGGCCACGGGCGATTTTCAGCAGTTCATCTCTTGTCCCGAACAGCAGCGCTTCGGAAGGGCAGGATTCAACGCACCCGGGCAGCTGACCTTTTTCAATGCGCGGGTGGCACATGGTGCATTTCATTACCCGCGGCGTCAAGGCACTATCGTATTCATAAGCCGGTATATTAAACGGGCAGGCGATCATGCAGTATCGACAGCCGACACAAAGCGAAGCGTCGTAGGTGACAGCCCCACTTTTCTGTTTCTTAAAGGCTTTTACGAAACAAGCGGAAGCACAGGCCGGTTCAAGGCAGTGATTGCACTGTTTTTTGACAAAGGTGCCCGGCTGCTGTTTTCCGCCAAAACGATTTACAACCGTATAGGCCTCAGCGCTTGTTCGGCGCTTGTTCGATAGTAACGAAAGATCATCAAACGGCTGTTCGGGTTGCGGCAATTCATTTACCGTATTGCAGGCACCCTCACATTTACGGCAGCCAATACATCTGGTAATATCATGCAGCACGCCATAACTGCCTGGATAACCCTTAAATTGCTTGTTTGAAGCAGCATTTGAACGCTGTCCGGCGATCATCGTCGCACTTGTTGCAGCGCCGACCCATCCCAGAAATTTTCTGCGGGTAATACCCATATATCCACCTCAATTTTTACGATACAGGTTTTGCTGTTCTCTTTTTATGGCACTTGGTGCAATCGGTTGCGGCCGGCTCTTCGATTCCCATTTGCTTGTGGCAGGAATTGCATTGCCCGTGGAAAGCAGCTTTAAGGGCTGGCCGGCCGTCATCAGGCGATCCCGCTTTGCCGTGGCAGGAACCGCATAGCGGCGGTTGAATTGCGGCCGGACTCTTGTGATGGCATCCCTGGCAAAGGGTCTTCCCGTCCGCGTGAAAATATTGCGCCATTTTGCTGTCTTTTGTGAGATCATACAATCGGTTGACGATCTTGCGATGCGGCATTTCCGCAGCATCGTATTCATCAACAATGGCATCAATTTTTACGATTTCCGGTATGCTGTTCTCCGGCACTTTTTCAAAAGCACCGACGGTATTCTGCAGCGCTGCAGCAGCAATGGTATTCATCCGGCTTTTTTCCATCGGCAGAACAACACCTTCAGCAAGGTTGACCCGGTGGCACTTTTCGCATTGTGTGGCTTCAAACGATTTGACCGGCATGGCCCGGTGACACCCGCTGCATTTCTTTTGTTTTGTCGCTATGGCGTGGCACCCGACGCAGCTGTTATCTGTTGCGGCATAGTGCATGGCTTGGCCAAGCGGTAAAAACCCGCCGTCTTTGCTGCCGGTTTCGGTGTGGCAATCACTGCATTTTTTTAAAGAGGCGTGGTGACAGGTTTTACAATCAGCAATATTCTTTTCGTGTTCCACGTGGTTAAACGGAACTGCGGCCATATGCTTTTTTGCATCCGTTTCCGGTTTGATGGATCCGGCCAACCAGCTGGCCATCAGAACGGTATCCGGCTGGTTGCGTTTCAGGCGGGGTACTACAGTTTGCAGGATTTTGATCTTATCTTGCTCTTTGACGTCGTGGCACCCCTTGCAGTCCACTGGGCCGGCGTTGACCGACTTTGCCTTTAGGGCAACGTGGCAGTTGACACAGGAATCGTGGGAAGCGGATTTCAGGGTGCTGGTTTTGTCGATAGGGGTGCTTTTGTGACAGTAAGAGCAGCTTTCCTCTTCTCCTCGCTTATAGTAGGTTTTTTTGGTGTCAAGGTCATACAGATGATGGCAGGCTCCGCAGTTTGTTCCGTCTTGCATGTCTGTTTTTGCTATAGATTCGGATGATTCATGACGGTAATGCAGGGAACCGTCGAAAGAGATGGCCTGCCATGCGGATTCGATGTCGAATTTACGGTTGTGGCACGATCGGCAATCGCCGGTCAGGGGACCGGATTTTGTGCCGGCGGCGCGCATCTCCTGGTGGCAGTCGACACAGTTGTCGTGGAAAACGTTCATATCGGTTTCCGGCAAACCGTCTTTTAACCGTTTGAACTTGAACGCAAACCGACCGTCTTTCTGGATGTGGCATGTGGTACAGTCTTTGCCCGTCAACGCTTCAACATGGCGGTCGTGCAGAAACGCCACCGCGTGCATCTGTTCGCTTCCGGGGACCGCCGGCAGATCAATGCTGACAATGTCGGTACGCCGGCTGTCGATGCCTGTTTCAGCGTGCACATGAAACAGCCCGATGATCGTGAAAATCAGGAAAACGGTCAATAGAAGTCTTGACCGCCGCGGAAACATTGATAATTTAACCATAGTTCCATCCTCTGGTTGGGTTGGACTTTTTGCCGACACAATTTATACTACGACAACAGGACTATATCCTACCATTCTAATGGGATATATTCCTATCATTTTAATGGGATATGTCAAGAAAAAAATGAACCCGATTTATGGAAAAATATGCCGGGCGAGAGAGCTCTGAAATTTTATTAATAACAGACTGTTATAATTTATTGCGCGTATTTATTGAGAGGATGGGGGCGGGGTCTTCCGGTTCCTGGTCGACCAATTTCGTGCGTTTGATGATGGTGTCCAGGCGGTTCTTGCCCGAATCATCGTGCCAAAGGGTGGACAATTCATTCAGTGCTTCCCGAATTTCGCGCGAGCCTTTTTTGTATACCTTCAGCACATCGCTGTATTCTCTTTTTACATGGCGCAGCGAGTATCGAACCCGGGCTGTTTTTAAATATTTGAGGACCAGCGGCTTGATATGCTGCCAGCTGTCTCTTCGCGTTTGGGTGTCGATGGGAGTGAGGGTATCGATATCCCGGATGGCATTGCGGTGAAATCTTCCGGTTGCCATACGCCTGAATACAGTCATCCACAGCGTAAACAGCAAGGCGGCAGCACTGCCGGCGCTGATGGCAAGAAGATTGATTTCCGCAGCAGGCAGCAGGTTGGCAGCAATCAGGGCTACCAGGGCAATGCCCCCTCCAGCGAGGCTGATCAGAAGACCTTTTACCATGAATTTGACGTGAAAATGAATTCGGCGGCGTTTGTAAGTAACCAGGGATTCGAGGAAATGGGCCAGCCGTTCGCTGTGCGTTTCTACAAAGGTGGCCAGATGATCGAGCCGGTGACGCGGGGCCTCAAGGATGTCTTCTTTCAGGTTGTCGCGCTGGTTTTCCAGGTAGCTAAGGTAGCCCGCATCATTTCCGCTGCCGGCGGAGTTACGCTTGGCAGCCACGGGAGAGTATGTCAGGCGGATAGCTGGGATGTCCTTTCGGCCGGTCATTTGGGACAGATTCCAACACAAAGTGCCATACACCCGAATCAGGTCGATCAAAGACGAACATTCATCGATACGGTTTAACACAAACAGAACGCGATCTTCAAATGTGCGTGAAGGCAAGGTGTCGCGCAGGCTTCGGTAGGCCTCGCGCACTGTGCCGGCTTTGTGAGGGTCGAATAAAACCAGGACCAGGTCAACAATCTGGGCGAGATCTCCGATCACTTCCTGATAGTTATAGCCCCGGTCACGTTCCGTAATACTGTCCAGCATACCGGGGGTATCGATGATGGCCAGGTTTCGTAAAAAAGGCGAGTTGACCTTTTTCAGACGGAAATGAGAAGCAAAACGCTGACCATGTTTTTTTAGGGATTCAAAGGGGTATTCCGGGTCGTTGAGAAGAAAGCGACCGTCTCTTTCATCGGTTACGCGGATATAAGCTTCATCGGAAACGCTGTTGTCGTAAGTGATAATGGTAAAGGAGTCGTCCGTAGGGGCTTGGCCGGTTTTTTGAATGTCGGCGCCCAGGAACTCATTGATCAGTGTGGATTTCCCGGATGAGTAGTTCCCCAGAACCAGTACTTGCGGCCGCCATTTAATATTGGTTTCCAAGGGTACTTCACTGTATCCGTATTGCACGGCAACAGGTGACAGACTGTCCTTTACCATTCCGAGGAGTTCATTCCGAAGAGATTGGATGTAGTTGTCCCGGTAGGAGTCGGTCATATATCCACTTTATTGTCGGGTGTCTTCGGCTGTTCCAGAGATAAGGCCTGCCGACACGACCTTGTCAATAATTATCAGAAGCACCTCTTGCCGTCAACAACAAGATCATCGCCAGAAAGGCCTTGCCAGTCGTGCGGTTTCCTCCGGCGCGGTGAATGTAGCCATATCCCCAAGCATCAATTCGATACCGGTCTGGTCGTTGCGGACCCAGGGTGTGTAATTCGATCGCACCATCATTGAAATTTTTGCTTCCAGGCGGCTGTTCCTTTTTTCAATAAGCAATAAACCGAGATTGTATCCGTTGCGGCAAAGACTGCGGTAAAATTTTTGAGTCTTGATGATACCGTTGGCCATATCCTCCCAATCTGAATACTGGAAAGCGCCGATAGCGTTTCTGCCGGGAAGGATTCCCCAGATTTCGAAAAAGCCTTCCGGGGCAAAGGCGGCCATCCATGACCAGGCGCCGGTTCGGCCGATGTAGCGGGATCCATCAGAACGCTCCTGCTCAAGGTAATCGGAAAAGAGCAATGTGTGGTGCTGATGATAGTAATCGTCCGATCTGTTTTCCAAAACCGCATGATAATTGGATGCGATTCGATCTGCATGGGTCTGCAGATGGGGATGTACGAGAGAACCGCCGGCAGAGGGGAGATGGTTTTGGGTAATAGATACATAAGCAGCCTCCGGATCCTTTTGGCGGATCGCAGAAAGGTACTTGCTGCAGTTGATCAAACTATTGCAATACGACGACTGGTCGGCCTTTCCGATCTCAACAAAGTGTTCATTGCCCAGCAGGCTGACCGCACTGTAACAGCCATAGGGATACAGGTTCGGGAACAGAACGGCGGCACCCGTTTTTATCCGCTTTTGGGCGAATATAGCCGGATGCAGGTTCGGGGTCTTGTCCTGAAGGTTGGCCGGGCAAAAAGGGCAGTTATCAATGTTTTGCGCCTCTGGCGGCGGGGCGGGAAGTTTTTGGGTACCGGCTTCCCTCTCGCTTACGCGGCTGAATGCGATTCTGCTCAGCCGGCCGGTTACCGGATTCGTTCGAAATGCAATGAGGCGTTCAATCGGTTCACCATTCGGGGAGAGCAACCGGGCCTTGGCTGTCTTGGTTACAAAGGAAAGCGTCATTTGCGTTTGTCCTCCAAATAACAGGGGGGCATTTTACCCAACTGTCTCTCGAATATCTTTCCAAAAGCGGTTGTGTCAAGTGAATAACCGTGCGATAAAGACCAAGGTACCCATCCCGTTCAACATCCGTCGACATCGTCTCTATGGTCGTATTTGCTAGTCGTTCGAAATGGAAGGCAGGTTATGGTGTCAAAACGCAAAATGATTGCTTCACATGCGGCCCTGTTTCTCTATATTTTCATCATTTTCATTTCCATACCGTATATCCTGGGGGTGACCAAAACCATAGGCGGCCTGTTCGGACCGCATGTGTTCGGGTGGGTTGTGGTTTCTCTGACGGTGGGGATTTATGCGGCTGTTTTTATCATGTTGCGCAAGAAGAAAGAAGATCCCAATGCGGATACAAGCCGTTCGCTTTTCTGGGTTTCGATAATTGCCGCGGTATATCTTCTTCTGGCTGGTTTTCTTTGGAAACAGGCCGTGGAAACCGTTCACCTGATGGAGTACGGCCTTTTGAGCTGGCTGTTGTTTCAGGCGCTGAGATACCACATTTACGATGTCAGCCTGTTTATACGATCCGCATTTATCGTTCTGCTGATCGGTATTTTGGATGAAATCATCCAGTGGTTTACACCCGGTCGAACGTGGGGGTTTGGGGATATCTGGATGAATTTTGTGGCCGGAATTCTCCTCCAAATCGGTGTTTGGAAAGTTGTCTGGAAGGAAAAAAGCAGTACAAAGGCAACCCCCCCTTCCGTTTCTGCAATTTCTGTCTGGCTGATTACGTCTCTGCTCCTTTTGGGGTTGTGTGTTTCCAATACCAATTCCCGGTTTTTTTATTTTAAGAACAGGCACCCCTTTTTGTCGAATTTTCATGTAGACCAGGGAATGACGCAGGATTTCGGCCATATCTTCCGGGACCCGGAAATCGGTATATTCTATTCCCGTTTTACCCGGGAGGAACTGGCGGCTATTGATGCATACGGCGCCGGAATTCATCAACAACCATTGGTCCTGGGGAAGCTGGCGTCAAACGGATTTCAGGAATTACTGGAGTCTTATACCGCACGGACATTTCCTTTCCTCTTGGAATTGAGGTTGCATGCCATTTTGCGGGATGGCAATTACGACCTGGCCGGCAAATCGGCGGTTGGAAGAAATGAAAATTTTCTAACAGCGGCCTATCGGGAAAACCAGATCCTGTTGCAATATTACGGAGGCACGCTGCGTCGATCGATCTATGTCTGGCCTGCGGGCCGATCGGAAAAAATAAAAAGACGCATCAATACCAGGCAGCCTTACGACAGCCCCGCAAACGCCAGGCTGATAACGGAATTTTCCGAAAAGGGAATCTGGACAGGCATTATTATATTGATTGCTGCTGTTTGCTGGTTAAATCTGGTTTATCGAAAACGATATCGGGAAACGGATGACCATAAATCCTATTGATATTCTGATTGTCTGTACGGGAAATATTTGCCGCAGTCCCATGGCGGAAGGGTTGCTGAAGCAGGCCGTTTTCCCGAAATGGAAAGACCGGTTTCATGTCCACTCGGCGGGAACTTTCGGTCTGACGGGTAACCGGGCGGAGCAAAATGCCGTCCGGGCGCTGCACCAGCTGGGCATCGACATCCGGGATCACCGGGCCCGATCTGTTGACCGGAGTATGATCGGGGCAGCGGATATGATTATCGTTATGGAGGAGATGCATCGTGATTTCATTGTCGGCCTTCAACCGGAGGCGACGTCAAAAGTCTGGCTGCTCAGCGTGTTCGGAGAGCCGGGAGGCCCTGTTGACGTGGCAGATCCCTACGGCGGGTCATTGGAACGATATACAGCATGTGCGCTGTTTATGAAAGTAAGAATGGCCTGCTTTTTCTGCTATTTAGAGGAAACAGTCTGTAAACAGCCGGGCTATCCGGGTGCAAGCGGCGCATAAAAAGGTGAGATGCCGAGGTAGAATCCGAATCCGATCATAAAAACGCCGCAGACCAGAAGAATGCCGTAATAGGCCCGGCGGTTAAGATGCCGGATGCCGAAAAAGGAGAACACGGAAACAATCAGGTACCACAGCAGATCACCGGCCTCATGACCCAAAAAAAAAGCCAGGAGGTTCGGCCACCGGGTCAGGGACACATCGAATTTTATCATGAAAGCGAAACCGATGGTTCCCCACCATATCCACCAGTAGGGGTTTGCCATGGATATGAGTACACCACCGATGATGGGATTTTCAATTCCCCGGCCTTTGGGCAGAGCGTCCTGCTCTTCGGGTTGGCCTTTTCCGTCCAGGAAAGAAGTTGATATTTTTCCCTGAACGACATCCCGTATGACGGAAACACCGAAGTAGATGAGGATGACGCCGCCGATGACACCGATCACCCGGATAACGGCCACCTGTTTCAATAGAAACGAGAAACCAAACAGCAATAAAAAGATGATTCCCATTTCTAGGAGAGCGTGGCCGGCAATAATCCAGGCACCCATAAGGTAGCCCCTTTTCCCGGGTCCTGCCGATTTGATGATGGTGTAGGTCAGCAGGGGACCGGGAGCCATGGCGCCGGTGAGGGCCACCAGAAAGGAAAGGGTGAAAATCATCCCGAATACGGAAAAGAATGCTGATACGTCGCCGGACATGGTTTCGCTTAAATTTCCTTTTGGGTTCGATGCAAAGAAAAATTTGGCTGCAGACAACGCAAACAGCCCAATAAAGCCCACGGGGCGCCAACTCCGTAAGGTCATAGAGTGGTGCCGTAAAAAATGCAACCGGAAATTTGGCAAAGGCAGTCTTGGTCACGGTATTTGAACAACCATGGATTCATGATTACAGTATGGGCAGAAATACAACAGGAGAGAAAAATGAAAGCAGAAAACACAGAAATACAGGGCCTGCCGGCGGATCTGAAAAAGTGCGTCGATTTTCACGGGCATTTATGCCCCGGACTGGTCTATGGATATCGGGTTGGTGAGGCCGCGGCCGAACGTCTGCACATAACCAGATCGGGAGACGAGGAGGTTGTTGCCATCGCAGAAAATGACTCCTGTGCCGTGGATGGCCTGCAGGTGGTCCTGGGCACTACGGCCGGGAAAGGCAACCTGACCATCAATAATTCCGGTAAAAGCGTTTATACGGTGATCAGCCGATCAGAAGGAAAGGCACTCCGGTTTTCCAGAAAAAAGAATTATGAATACAAGGGGCCGGAGCCTGCTGAATTTGCCGGTCTGGAAGAAGCTTTCGCTGCCGGTTCCGCCACCCCGGATCAGCGAAAGCGGCAGAAGCATCTAAAAACGATGGATCTGTTGTTCCGGCCGGTGGAGGAAATTTTTACAATCCAGGAAGTTCCGTTTGAAAATCCGCCCTTGGCGCAATTGGCCCCGTCCAGGGCCTGCAGCCAATGTGGAGAGATGACCATGGCCACCCGCATGATCCGTGGAGACGACGGCCATCTCCGCTGTCGGCCCTGTCAGGAAAGGTTGTCTGCGTAACGTGTTCAGCGATTACTGACAATATTTTTTATTCAACCAGAGAAATTACAGAGAGCCGCGTCCATCATACGTTTCTGTATTTCCTTATGTGGCAAACCGTGCCGTACTGAATTATCGAAAGGATGTTCTCAGGTAATATTAAACTGGCCCGATTCAAGATAAGGGACATCCTCTACATCAATGGCATGCAGGATTTCTCGATTCAGCCGTTGCTTCAGTTCCGCCACGATGCCCCTTTTTTTCTGAAGCCCTTTGGCGAAAGTCATGGTTTCGGAAAGAAGGTCGTTCATATTGCAGGCTTTTTTGACAATATGGTGCTTTTCGCACTCCGCGGCGGTCAGCCGGATGCCCGTATACTGCATTTCTTCTAGCATATAATGCGGAACGGCTTTGGCCAGCAGCGCATTCATTCCCGGTAAAAAAGGAATTCCGAGATCAACTTCCGGCAGGCAGAAAAATCCGCGGTCGGAACGCATAAAACGGAAATCGAAGGCGGAGCTCATGATCGCCCCGCCGGCGAAAGCATGCCCGTTAATGGAAGCGATCGTGACCATCGGATAGTTCACAATCCGTCGGAGCAGTTTGTTCAGCAGGTAAAAAAAAGCTTTGGCCGTATCCGTATCTCCCTGTTGAATGAAGGGGACAATATATTCCAGGTCAATGCCGTTGGAGAATATTTTTTCGTGCGCGGAACGGACCACCAGCGTCAACGCGTCCGTATTGTTTTCAATGTCATCCAGAGCCGTTAAAAAGGCATTCAGAAAATCAGGGTTGAAACGGTTTTCACCGCTGTTCATGGTCAGTAACGCTACCGTTTCTTCCATGCTGTGTTCAACCAGCGCCATATCGTTCTCCTAATTTTTTCGATTGTCTCAGAAGTTCCGCCTGTAACAAACCGGTGCAAAGCAACATTTTTGCAAAAGGGGGGCAATCATTCCGGGCCACGAAAAAACGGGCAACACATTTGGATGCATTGCCCGTTTTGGTAATTTCTTCGCCGGCCGGCTATCAGCCGCAGGATCCGCCCGAAGCAGTGCTGCAGCTTCCACAGGCACCGCCGCCAAATTCAACCCCGGCGGTAATCTTGAATCCGTATTGCTGAAAATCAACCGTTATCGACTTGGCTTTTTCAAGAAAATCTGTATCGATAATATACTGGAAACCATCAATTTCATAATTGCTGTCTGTGTCTTTAGGCTCGTCCAGAGCCATAGCAAGGGATGGACCACCTCAGCCACCCTCGTTGAGAAAAATCCGTATCGGTTTGACCTCTTTGCCTTTAAAATATTCAGCTACCTGACTGGTAGCCGATTCGGTTACTTCAACCATGATGCCTCCTTAGGTAAAGAAATAAAGCAGCCGGATACCTGCTGCGGGCAACTTCCGGCTTGTTAAGTATCATTTAGTTTAATCATAGCTGTTCAAATTGTCAACGGTACTGTCGAAAATGTTCGGGATAAGATGCAAGGGGGGCCATTGCGTGAGACGGACAAGGATCAGTGGTTTTCCAGGTCGCTAATGTATTGTTTATAAATATCGAATAGTTCTGATGTAAACAAAACGAAAAGGAGGTGATGAACATCGGGATTGTCTTCCAGATAGCGACAAACGCTTTTTATTGCGATTGCCGCCGCCTGGCGTATGGGATAGCCGTATACACCACAGCTGATGGCCGGAAAGGCGATGGATGAAACGGAATTGGTACTGGCGATTTTCAAGCTGTTCCGGTAGCAGGCAGCCAGCAGTACGGCATCCTGCTCTGTTCCACGATATATCGGGCCGACGGTATGGATGACAAACCTGGCGGGGAGCCGGTACCCGGCTGTTATACGTGCTTCCCCGGTAGGACAGCCGCCAATGGTTCGACATTCCGCCAGAAGCGCCGGACCGGCTGCCCGGTGGATTGCGCCATCGACGCCCCCACCGCCCAGCAGACTGTTGTTGGCCGCATTGACAATGGCGTCTACGCGGGTTTTTGTAATGTCTCCTTTGGCTGCAGAGATGCGTGAAAATGTCGACTTCGGCATACTGTTTTCTCCAAAGATGGTTTTATCGTTAGGCTGTTTTGGAGGCGGCGTTTTTATACTTCCGTCCGGGTCCCGGCTGATTCGTCTTCCTTTTCGGTGCTTGAAAACTGTATACCACCGTGGTGTCTGGTGGGGCAACATCATTCAGGGTCCGAAGCAACAGAATCCGGTTGTAAAGCGGCGTCTGCCGGGGGGCCTCGTTTTTGCTTGCTGTTTCAGGTGCCTTTATGGTAGAAAGATCAATTACCATGCCATTATTGTTTGTGGTATTTCTCCGACGGGGGGGGGGCGGGTGAATCCTTGCGACACCCACTGTAAGGCAC
>CAZKYZ010000033.1:0-16024 GCA_964557055.1 uncultured Desulfobacterales bacterium | reverse complement strand
TAATCAAGTCTGTGCAGAACGAGCCCCCGCCCCAGCTTGGGACCGGGCGAGGCGCTTTTCTTATACACAGACGGAATTACGGAGGCTATGGATGAAGACTACAACCTTTTTTCTGATGATCGCCTGTTTAAAGAAGTGAGCTTGTTGGCCAACGAACCGGTTGACAAGGTCGTCCAACGCATCCGGAAAATGGTGGGGCAGCATGCCGGTACAGCCGCCCAATCCGATGACATAACCATGTTGATGATACGTTATCAACAATGTTGATTAACACAAGATCGAATATAGGGGGGGTACGATGAGTTTGGCTGCCAAAAACGTAAAAATTTTCCTGCTTGCTGTCGTGTGCCTGACAGTTATAACGGTTTCCGGGGTTTGTGCGAAAGAATACCGGGTCGGGTATCTGGAGGGCGGATCCTACTGGACCTTTACAGACACACTTGAAGCGATAATGCAGGAACTGGCAAAAACCGATCAATGGAAAGACCTGGGGTGGGACGGAACCGTTATCATCCCGGAAGATCTCCGCTTCAGTCCCGGATGGGAGCCCGAAAAGGCACCTTTACTGGAGCAGCGCGCCAGGGAATTGATGCAAAGAGACGATATTGATCTGGTTATCACAGCCGGAACGGGGGCTACCACTGAAATACTGAAGGCCAATAACGGCAAAACGCCGATCGTGGCGATGGCGGTAGCGGATGCCGTCAAATCCAAATTCGTGCTTAATCAAGACGATTCCGGTGTGGATAATTTCACCGTGCGGATCGTGCCGGGGCGCTATGAACGAATGTTCGAGATTTTTCATGATGTCGTTGGATTCCAAAAACTCGGCCTCGTTTATCCCGACACCGACGGCGGCCGAAAATTTTCAAGCGTGGAAGACGCAATTACAGTTGCTAAACGAAAAGGGTTTGAAATTGAATCCTATACGGATATCTCTTCTGCAGAGACGATGGAAGAGTGTATGGCCGGTGTAAAGTACCTGGTTACCCAAAAGAAGATTGATGCCTTTTTTATCCCCGCCCTAAACGGTTTCGACTGGGGACAAAGCGACGTTAAACCGATCTTTGATTTTTTGATGGCGAACAAAATTCCAACTTTTTCCCGTGAGGGGACTAAATCCGTAAAAGCCGGAGCACTTATGGGGTTTTCGACCTATGATTTTTCCGGCAGAGGGAAATTTCTGGCCGAGCGCATAATTAAAATTCTTTTGGGGACATCACCACGTAAACTGGGCATGGTTGATAATGCAACACCGAAAATTTCTTTAAATATTTATGTCGCCGAACAGATTGGTTTCGACCCTTCCTTTGATATCCTCGGAGCGAGTGATGAGATTTTTCAAGAGATTACCCCGCCGGAAGACAGGCTGGTTAAATGATACCGGCCGAATACTGACCATCGCGCCTGACCCGGATTACCAGCTGGAGAACTGTGTTTTCTGAGGACCTTTCCCGGCTGGCAGAACAAACCGTTATCTTTGCTGAAAAGAACTATTGGTTAGATGAAATTCCAGGCAAAAATTTTTTTGGCAGTTATGACGATACTGGTCGCAACCTTATTGCTCAATTCCGTTCTCAGCCTTGCATCTTTTGAAAAGCTCTATGTCGCTTCTCTAATATCCACATACGAAATGGTCGGCAAAAACCTGAAGCGCAAAATTGAACAGTCACTTCGCTTTGGGAAGCCCTTGGATAAATTCAAGGGGATGAATACCATCTTGATAGACACCGTGAGAAAAAACCGGGAGATTTCATTTGTAGCTGTCGGCCAGCAAGACGGTACGATTCTCTATCAGTCCAAAGAGGAAACCTCTCCGGGGAGGTTTCGCTATCCGATTCCGGACGATATTGATCTTGCAAAAAACCATACCCAATTGTTTGGAAATGAATACGTTACCTATATACCCCTGCTCGACCGAACCGGAAAAACCGTTGGCGTTCTCAACCTGATTTTTTCCCGTAATGTGGTCTACCGGGAATTGAAATCCATGGCCCGCGAAGACGTTACCATGCTTTCGCTTATTGTGACGGCTTCCGCTCTCTGCCTTTTTGTGCTGTTGTCTTTCCTGATTGTTCACCCCCTGCGAAGAAAATTGATCAACATTTCCGAGAGTATCCGGTGGCCGTCTGAAAAAAGAATATCCGTTAACCCGGTTGAAGAAAGGCACCTTTCCGAGAGGGAATCTGCGGCCAATATAATTACAGACCCTGCTCGGGCCGTTCGGCCAAAGACAAAAAACGAAGTAAATCGTCTGGCAATGCAGATAAAAGATTTTATCAATCTTGCCGAGAACAATATCGAAAAACTCACAAACATAAAAAACAATCGAAAAGACCTGGTGGACAGCCTCGGAAGTATAATGGAATATGATACTGTCATCGGGAAAATACTGACGCAACGGGACGATCTGTCCCAGTCGGACAGAAAGGCACTGTCAGAGATATCGAAAATCAGCAAGACTTTCTGCCGGGAAGCTTTCGCGATGCTGGAGGTTTCCAAATCTTCCGGAAATCATGCCGACCGTGCAAATACGGGTACGGAGCAGTCCTGAATGAGATTAAATCTGAGTATCCGAATCTGGGTTTTTCTGATCGTTGTCAGTATCATTATCGCTGGACAGGCGATTTATTCCGCCAGGAATATCGAATCCTTCCAGCAGGCCTATCTCAGTACCTTGCAGGACAAATTCGCAAAATTAGGGGGCTATTTCAAAGATGAAGTCGAGTATGTGCTGAATCTGAAAATACCGCTGGAAAAGCTGATTAAAATTGAAGATACGCTGCAGGAAATCCTTGAAGCCTCTCCGGAACTGGAATTTATCGAAATTACGGACATGCATGGCTTCGTGCTTTTTTTTGCCGATCACAGATCCATTGGCCGGGTGGAGCCAGGCACCCGGAAATCAAACACCCTCGATGATCGCATGACGGATCGTCTCCATTCACTGGGACTGGACACCAAAGCGACGGACACCGTCTTGCCTGTTTTCTATAAACGCCAGCACGAACAGGTCGGGTATATCAACATGCGGATTTCTCCCGATCTGATCGTCGAGCGGTCTCGAGAAATCCTTCTGGACATGGTCACTGTTATTCTTACCTCCCTATTAATAACCTTTGAATTTTTATCCTTTTTTGTCATTTATAGTATCAGCGATCCGCTGCGCTCGGTCGAAAAAGCCATAAAAGGGGCTGTCTTTAATGGCACCACGGTTGCGCCTGAAGCAGCCCGCAACATGGGTGAGCTCGAGTACATATGCATACGTTTCAATGCGTTTATGCGAAAATTTGTGGTTGCGTTCGGTCCATTTATCGACCTGCAGCACAATGTAAAACAAAACGCCGGACGGTTGCTTGACATGGCGGATAGACTGAAAGCGGATATCCATAGCCGCTTGCTCATCGGTCAAGAACATCTGCACATTGGTGTCGTCAAGCTGCTAAAGAAATTTGAGGGTACTACGTTAAAATTCATCGAGAGCCTGAATACATTCCGGGGAAAAATCGGTTCCGAGGCATTCGATCCCTTACCAAGAGACCGGCGCAGCCACGCGCGTGCCGCAACCCATCACAGGTTGCCATATGTGTTTATTCGGCCTTTGATATTTCTGTTCGTCATGTCGGACGGCTTCTGCGCATCTTTTTTACCCATGTTTGCCGACACGCTGTATGTCCCGTTCTGGGGAATTTCCAGAGAAGTGATTCTGGGCATGCCGATTTCCATGTTTATGCTGTTTATGGCATTAAGCATGCCTTTTTCCGGCAGTCTGTCAGACAGGGTGGGATGGTATCCGCTTCTGGTAAGCGGGATTCTGCTGAATTCGATGGGCCTTCTTTTGACCGCTATTTCGATTACCTTCTGGCAGCTGATCGTTTTTCGCTCCATAACAGCTATCGGGTTCGGTATGGTTTATATGTCTTCCCAGCGGTTTGTCATCGACCGAACAACCACTTACAACCGAAATATGGGTATGGCATCGTTTTTGGCAGCTTTTTTCAGCGGCGATATATGCGGGACGGTAATTGGAGGGATGCTCGCCGACCGCATCGGGTATCGAAATGTTTTTGTTGTAAGTTGCATCATATCCATGCTGGCCCTGCTGGTCTGTATCCTGATCCTGCGAGGCGGAAAGCCGGTTAATGCAACAACGCAGAAAAACGGAAAAGGGACATTTCCATTGCGAAACCTTTTTGCCGCCCTGAAAGACATCGAATTTTTTTCGATCGTTTTTCTACAGGCGATTCCGGCGAAACTGATCCTCATCGGATTTCTATTTTACTTCGTGCCCCTTTACCTTCGAAGCATCGGCACCCTGCAATCGGACATCGGCAGAATCATTATGTGCTATGGTGTCTCACTGATATTTTTGGGACCTTTCTTTTCAAGATTTTTCGATAAAAAGGGGTTTCGCGAAATATATATCGCCACGGGCGGAATGATCAGTGGCGCCGCCATGTTGCTGTTTTATTTCCAATCCGGGTTTTATCCGCTGCTCTTGATCATCGTCATGCTCGGAATAGCGCATACCTTTTCTGTTTCTTCGCAGGCTTCCGTCATCTCTGAAACCCGCATTGTTAAAAAGCTCGGATCAGGAACGGGGATGGGGATTTTCAGGTTCTGGGAACGTGTCGGCAACGTTATCGGACCGCTGATAATGGGAACGCTCATCACAAGGGTTGGATATGAACAGGCGGTTGTTATACTGGGATGGGGATCTCTTATAACCACGATGCTGTATATAATGGTGATTGGGTTCCGGCGAAGAAACAAGCGAGTCCTTTGATTTAATTGAATTCCAGTTGTATATATTTCAATCACCACCTACAATGGAGGGTCAGATGGAGGTAAACAAAAAAATAGAGAAAGGAACTCCGGTGGTTGCTGTAACCGGAAGAGTCGATGCTGTGACAGCCCCTTGTTTGGACGCGGAATTGAACGGCTGTATCGATGAAGGTGCTACCGCCATTATCGTTGACTTAAGCGGGGTGGAATACATCAGTAGTGCCGGTCTGCGTGTTATTTTGGCCGCTGCCAAACGTCTTAAAACGTCCGGAGGGGACATCCTCATCGCCAGCCTGACGGGAACGGTGAAAGAGGTGTTTGAAATTTCGGGATTTTATTCCATATTCAAAGTGTTCGATTCTCCGGACGAAGCGCTTAAACAGGTATAAAGCATGGAAGTGCCGAATCGGTTGACATTACCGGCCAAGTTGGAGAATTTACCGGCTTTCAATACGATGGTGATGGCGGTTGTCGAGAAGCAGGGAATCGCTGCGGCCCAAAAAGCCGGCATCGAACTGGCTTTTGAAGAAGCCCTGGTAAACGTTATCAACTATGCATACCCGGACGGAGGTGGTGATGTCCATGTCGAATGCCGGGATGTTCCGGAAAAAGGCCTGGTCATCCGGATTGAAGATGAAGGCCTGCCATTCAATCCCCTGCTGTTAGGTTCGCCGGACACCAGCGCGGGGATCGAAGACAGGGCGATCGGTGGGCTGGGCATTCATATTATCAAAAAAACGATGAAAGTCGTTTCCTATGAAAGAGACGGTTCGAAGAATATACTAACGTTGATACCGTAATTATATGTGCGCTGTATCCGTAATGTTCGGTTAAATCGCATAAAACTAAAATTGTATATGTGAGATCGTAATTTTGTTTTTGTATTTAAGGACCGTACGAATCTAATGGAGCGCAATATGCCGGAAGACCCCAAAACCCGGGATATACTCGAACGTTTAGGGAAGATAATGGCGGAGGTTTCCAGGGGCCGCTTCGGCAAGCCCGAAGAAATATTTGAACTCACCAAATCCGGTGTTTATCCCGACAAAATAACGGAACTCGCTGAATCTTTCGGCATGATGATCGTTAAAGTGGAGGCTCGGGAGTTCCAGCTGCAGGAAATGATTGGAAAATTGAAAATGGCCAATCGGGAACTAAATGCCGCCCAAAAAAGGCTGTCCCGTGAGAACAGCTATTTGAAAAAAAACCTCCGCAAGAAATTTTTACCCGGAAGAATCATTGGCAAATCCCATCAAGTTAGCACTATTCTGGACAAGATCGACAAGATTGCCGAAGCACCCGTCAACGTATTGATCACCGGTGAGACCGGAACAGGAAAAGAGTTGTTTGCAAAAGCCATTCATTATCACAGCGGAAGAGAGGAAAAACCGTTCATTGCCTTGAACTGTGCAGCGCTGCCCGAAAATTTAATTGAAAGTGAGCTGTTCGGTATCGAAAAAGGTGTTGCTACCGGTGTCGAAAAACGGATCGGCAGAATTGAGCAGGCCGATGGAGGGACGCTTTTTCTTGACGAGATCGGAGACATGCCGCTTCTCACCCAAGCCAAGATATTGCGGGTGCTGGAAGAGAAGGAAGTCGAACGCGTGGGCGGCAGACGAACGATTCCGGTCGATATAAAAGTGGTTGCCGCTACAAACAAAGATTTGAAACAGGAAATCAAGAACAAAACATTCCGGGAAGATCTTTTTTATCGGCTCAATGGCGTACATCTGAAAATTCCGCCACTACGGGAACGAAAAGACGATATTCTTCTTTTGGTGAATGCTTTCATGGAATCATTTTCGCGCAACATGAATACCCCTGTCCTCAAAATGGAAAACGGTTTCATGGAAGCATTGAAACAGTATACTTGGCCGGGGAACGTGCGGGAATTGGAAAATGAAATCGAAAGAGCGATGGCGCTGGCCTGCACCGACAGGCTTTCGAAAGAAGATCTGTCGGAATCCGTTCGCAACGCTACCAGAAACACGGATGATACGGTCTATCTGAACGGTTCCGTCGAAAACCTGAAAGAGATGGAAAAACGAACCATCCGTAGGGTTCTTGAAGAAGTAAACGACAATAAGACCGAGGCATCCAGGAGGTTGGGGCTCAGCAGAGAAGGGTTGCGAAAAAAGATGAATCGATACCGGATGAACGAATATTCGGCATAGGATGGAGGGGACATGGCATACCAGAATATCATTTTTGAAAAGGACGCAGGAATCGCGACCATAACCTTTAATCGACCGAAATTGCTAAACGCATTGAATTCGGAGTTGTTGGAAGAGTTCCGCAAAGCGATCAGTACTGTTTTGCAAGATGAGGAAATCCGCGTGCTGATCCTGACCGGCACCGGTGACAAAGCATTCGTTGCCGGAGCGGATATCAACGAAATTGCTTCCTGTAATACCCTGGAAGCAAAAATGTTCGCTAGAAAAGGGCAGGAGATCATCGGCAGCTTGGAATCGCTTCCCATCCCGGTTATCGCGGCAGTTAACGGTTATGCCCTCGGGGGGGGGTGTGAAATGGCGCTTGCCTGCGATTTTATTTATGCCGCCGAGACGGCAATGTTCGGCCTGCCGGAAATTAAGCTTGGAATCATTCCCGGATTTGGAGGAACCCAGCGGTTGGCTCGCCTGGTTGGAAAAAACATGGCAAAGGAGCTGATTTATACCGGTGAAATGATACCGGCCAAAAGAGCTGCTGAAATCGGAATGGTGAACCGGATATGCCCGCCGGAGAAGCTGATGGGTAGTGTACACGAAACAGCCTCACGGATTGCAGTCAAAGGCAGGGTGTCTCTGCGGGCGGCCAAGGAAGTCATTAACAAGGGCTCGAACACGGACCTGGCTACCGGCTGCAGTATCGAGAACGATGCTTTTGCACTCTGTGTGGCCAGCCGGGATGCCGGTGAGGGAACCAATGCGTTCCTCGAAAAACGCAAACCCGAATTTAAGGGCAGCTTGCGGGACTGATTTTTTTCTTGACACAAACAGGTCGTTTCGGTATAGATCTGTAAAACTGAAGATAGTACTATCCAACAATATCGGATAATTGATGAATATTCGGGTTTTCTACTTTTTTTATTTCGGCTTTTTTGGCGGCTTTCTTTTTCGAAAGTCTACCCAATGGCCGGCCGCGTAGAAAACGATAGGCCAACAAACATAAAAGCCATGGGTAGACGGAAAAAAACCCACGGCTACCGAAAACAGGCTGTGGGCAATTTGCGCAGCCTTTTTTTATTTCAGGCTAGAAACCTCGTGTTAGCAACCGATGGAAAGGAGATAAAGCTGAATGATATACAATATAGAGTATGAAACCATGCCGCGGGAAGCGCTGGAAGCGATACAGTTGCGGCGGCTCCAGGCAACCATGGAGAGGGTTTTCGCAAGCGTTCCTTTTTATCAGAAGCAATTGCTGAAGGCCGGGTTAACGCCGGGTGACATCACGTCTCTGGACGACCTGAAACGTGTTCCGTTCACCACCAAACAGGACTTACGCGAAAACTATCCCTTCGGTATGTTTGCAGTACCGATGGACAACGTAGTGCGCATACACGCTTCTTCCGGAACCACCGGACAGCCGACGGTTGTCGGGTATACCCTTCGAGACGTGGGCACCTGGGCCGAACTGATGGCGCGCTCATTGATGGCCGGTGGAGCGACGCGGGGCGATATTATCCACAATGCCTATGGGTACGGTCTGTTCACCGGTGGCCTGGGGGTCCATTACGGGGCGGAGAAGCTGGGTGCTTCTGTTATACCGGTATCCGGCGGAAACTCCCAAAGACAGATCGTCATTATGAAAGATTTCGGCCCGACCATTCTGACGGCAACCCCTTCCTATACGCTGCATCTGGCAGAGGTCGCTTCGGAAATGGGTGTTTCCTTCAAAGACCTCAAATTCAAGTACGGCATTTTCGGGGCGGAACCATGGTCTGAGAAAATGCGCGCCGAAATCGAAAGCAAGCTGAACATCATTGCCGTGGATATCTATGGTTTAAGTGAGGTCATGGGCCCGGGAGTGGCCATGGAATGCCACGAAGCCAAAGCCGGTCTTCATATTTTTGAAGATCATTTTATTGCCGAAATTATCAATCCCGATACTGGGGAAACCCTTCCGTACGGCGAGACGGGAGAACTGGTGTTCACTTCGATAACCAAAGAAGCCTTCCCGGTTATTCGCTACCGTACCAGAGACATCACTTCCTTAAATCCCGAGCCGTGCATCTGCGGAAGAACACATGTGCGTATGAAGCGGGTCACCGGACGGACGGATGACATGCTCATCATTCGAGGTGTCAATGTGTTTCCATCACAGATCGAAAGTGTGCTGATGGAGATGGAAGGTGTCGAACCGCACTACCAGCTTATCGTGGACCGTGAGGACAACCTGGATACGCTGACCGTCAAAGTCGAGGTCGGAGAGCAGATTTTTTCAGATGAGGTGAAGAAGCTGCAGGAATTTGAACGGCGTATTGGTAAAAATATCAAGGAAATGCTTGGTGTTTCGGCACAGGTGAAGCTGGTTGAGTCGAAAACCATTGCCCGCAGTGAAGGCAAAGCGGTGCGGGTGATCGACAACCGAAAAATTTAGCATAAGGAGAGAACCATGCGCGTTGAACAGATATCCATATTTCTCGAAAACAAGGCGGGGCGGCTTTTTGAGGTGACAAAGACACTGGCAGAGGCAGGTGTTAACATCCGGGCACTGGCGCTGGCGGATACATCTGATTTCGGTGTGCTTCGACTGATCGTCAACGACAATGCGAAGGCCGAATCCGTTTTGAAAACGAACGGTTTCACCGTCGGTAAAACCGATGTCGTCGCCGTGGAGGTGGCCGATCAGCCGGGCGGTCTCTACAATATTTTGGACGCCCTGCAGAAGGCAGGCGTTAACGTGGAGTACATGTACGCCTTTGTTCAGCAGAGCGGCAACAATGCCGTCATGATTTTTCGCTTCGACAACAGTGACGAGGCGATCGAGACGCTGCAGAAAGATGGTTTTACCATTTTGGAGAGTAAACAGCTTTACAGCCTGTAGTAGCCGGATGGACTGACGGACGCAGCTGTTTTCAATAACTGTCGGGGGATTACGCCCGGCAAAAAATCAAAGTAAGGGGAAGAGATATGAAATGTCGAAGCATTAAACTCGTAATAGCTGTTTTGATCATAAGCTTGGCTGTTATTCCGGCGGCCGGGGCGGAAACCATCAAGATTGGCGCTATTCTTGCGGTTACCGGGCCGGCGTCGTTTCTGGGGGGCCCGGAAGCCCGAACCCTGGAAATGCTGGTGGATCAGACCAATGCCGCCGGCGGCATCAACGGTAATAAAGTGGAATTGATTATCAAGGACTCCGGTGCCAATCCGGAAAAAGCGATCTCTTTTGCCAAACAGCTTATTGAGGAGGAGCAGGTTGTCGTGGTTCTTGGGCCTTCCACCTCCGGTGAGACCATGAAGGTCAAGAAAATATTTGAAGAGGCGGGAACACCACTGCTTTCCGCTGCCGCAGCGGAAGTTATTGTTAACCCTGTTGCCAAATATGTTTTTAAGACCCCCCAAAAAGATTCCTATGTTGCCCAAAAAATCTTTGAGACCATGAAAGAAATGGGTATTTCCAAGATCGCCGTACTGGCGGGAAATACCGGTTTCGGCAATGCGGGGAAAGGACAGTTGCTTAAAATTGCCCCCGAGATGGGAATCGAAGTTGTAGAGGTGGAAGTTTACGATGGAAAATCGACAGATCTGTCGGCCGTTGTTGCCAAGATCAAGGCCAACAAAGATGTCCAGGCGGTTGTTAACTGGTCGATCGTTCCCGCCCAGTCAATTCTTGCCAAAAATATGCGTCAGGCCGGTTGGGACGTGCCTCTGTTTCAGAGCCATGGATTCGGCAATATCAAATATGTTGAAGCGGCAGGTGCGGCAGCGGAAGGAATTATCTTTCCGGCCGGCCGGCTGCTTGTCGCGGATTCCCTGCCGGAAGGAAATCCCCAGAAAGCGTTGCTGATGGATTACATTGCAGCCTATGAGGGCAAGTACAAAGAGGCGGCTTCAACCTTCGGCGGGCATGCCTACGATGCCTATATCATTGCCAAGGCAGCCATCGAAAAAGCGGGAACGGACAAAGCCAAAATTCGCGACGAGATAGAAAAAATTAAAGACCTCCCGGGAACCGGAGGTGTTTTCAGCTTCTCGGCGGAAGATCACAACGGTCTCGGTATCGATTCTCTTGTAATGATTACCGTCAAGGACGGCAAGTTTGTCCCATACAAAGGCATGTAGATTGTCCGGGTGCTGTTTTACAGCAGCAGGCAATTATATTGTATATGCGCGAGGGGCCGGGATTTCCCGGCCCCTTTACCTGTTTTATCAAAACCCGGAAGGCACCCACAAAACCGGGTTAGCCGGAAAATAAGCGGCTGGTTTTATGACTGTTGAACTGTTTGTCCAATATCTGTTTGCCGGTATTACCTATGGTTCGATCTATGCCATCGTTGCCATCGGTTTTAATATCATCTACAATACCACCGGCATTATTAATTTCGCCCAGGGAGAATTCGTCATGCTCGGAGGTATGATCTCCATCTCCCTGCTACCATTTATGCCGATGACTGTGGCCATTCTTGTTGCCGTGATCATTACGATGATTTTCGGGGCCCTGCTGGAAATCTGTTTTATCCGCTGGCTGGAGAGTCCCGGTGTTTTACGGATGATTATCATCACCATCGGATTGTCCATCCTGACCCGGGAAACGGCCCTGCATATCTGGGGTGAATCCATTCGTTCATTGCCTTACTTTGTCGGTAACGAGATCACAACGGTTGCCATGTTCGGTGCCCGGATTTCCCCCCAGGTTCTCTGGGTTATCGGGGCATGCGGTCTGATGGTGCTTTTTTTAAGTGTCTTTTTTCAGACAACTTCGGTGGGCCGTGAGATGCGGGCATGTGCCGCCAATCGCAAGGCGGCCATTCTGTGCGGGATCAACCCGAGAAATATGGTGACGCTTTCATTCATGCTAAGTGCCGGTATCGGTGCGCTTGCCGGGTGTGTCATGTCGCCGATAACCATGACCGAATACAGTATCGGTACGGGGCTTGCGATTAAGGGGTTCACCGTGGCAATCCTGGGCGGTCTTGGTAACTCCATGGCAGCCGTTGGGGCGGGGCTTCTGCTCGGTATCCTGGAAGCTTTTTCTATTTCAGTGGTGCCGCTTGTCTTCAAGGATGCCATTGCGATCTCCATTCTGCTGCTGATTCTATTCGTTCGGCCGCATGGTCTTTTCGGTTCGCGCACAGCTGCAGGGCTGAAGGAGTTTTGAGCATGAAGAAACTGCTTCCCCTTGCGGTGCTTATTATTATCATTATTGCCATTCAGGTGATTACCGGTTGGACCGGCACCCGCTTTTATCTAACCCAGCTGACCATGTCGGCCTATTACGCACTGCTGATCATCGGGCTTTGCGCTGTGATGGGGTATGCCGGACAGTTATCACTGGGTCATGCCGGGTTTTTCGCCATCGGCGGATATGTGTCGGCTGCCTTGACGACAAGGAACCTGATTGTCCTTAAAGACAGTGCCTTGATAAGGATGCTCGACGGGTTCGGCCTGCTTGTTTCGGGCCAGGATATTTACGGCGACCTCAACATGGTGGTAACTCCCTGGGCGGCCTGCATTGTGGCTGTGCTGAGTGCAGGGATTATTGCCTGGGTTCTCGGAATACCGGTTCTTAAGCTCAAAGGGCATTACCTGGCGATGGCGACCCTTGGTTTTGGTATTATCATCTATCGGATTGTCCTTGCCAGCGAGTATTTCGGGGAGGCCGACGGTATCTCCGAAGTGCCTCCGTTTTCATTACTGCCCGGACTCACGGTGAGCGGTGATTTCGGGGCCAGGGAGGAAAATTACTATATCGCCTGGGGGCTGCTGATAATCGGTATGATCCTTCTCCGAAATCTGATCGACAGCCGAGTCGGCAGGGCTCTCCGGTCGATCCACGGCTCCGAGGAAGCCGCTGCATCGATGGGCGTAAACACCGCCCGTTTCAAGTTGCAGGTCTTTGTGCTTTCCGCCGTATTTGCCGCGGTGGCCGGTGTTTTTATGACTCACTACAACGGCGGCATCGGGCCATCTGAGGCCGGCGTCATGAAGTCGGTGCGTTATGTGGCCATTGTTGCGGTGGGCGGTATGGCTCACCTCTGGGGTGCCATGATCCTGGGGGTTGTCCTCAACTTTCTTTCTCTCCGGGGCGTGTTCGGGTCATATGATGATGCGGTATTCGGGTTCATATTGATTGTCATTATGCTTTTTGCGCCGAACGGGATCCTGAGTTTGAACTGGCGGGATTACTTTCACAAGATTTTTCAGCGCCGCGGCCGACCCCAAAAAATCGAGGGGAAAAACTGATGGCATTGCTTGAGGTATCCCGACTGCATAAGAAATTCGGCGGGCTGCATGCGGTAAACGACGTCTCTTTCGGGGTTGAAAAAGGGGCTATCAAATCGGTGATCGGCCCGAACGGCGCAGGCAAGACAACGCTTTTCAATCTTATTACAGGGTCGCTCTCCGCCACTTCAGGTAAGGTGCAATTCAGCGGAAAGAATATTCAGGGCAGAAAGCCGCACCAGATTGCCGCCTGCGGGATTGCCAGGACTTTTCAGAACGTCAAGCTCTTTCACGATATGACCGCGCTTGAAAATGTCATGGTGGGACGCCATATCCGCAGCAGTGCCGGATTTACGGTGTCGATGCTGAAAATGCCATGGACCCTGAGAGAAGAGAAACGGATCCTGGATAAATCAATGGAATTGCTCGAACTGCTCGAGGTTGCCGAGTATGCCGATGTGGAGGCGACCAGTCTGTCATTCGGCCAGCAGAGAGCGGTTGAGTTTGCCCGGGCGCTGGCGCTGGAACCGACGCTGCTGTTGCTGGATGAGCCGGCGGCCGGACTTAATATTTACGAGACTGCGGAGGTCGGCCGACTGATTACCAGGATCCGGGATCTGGGCATTACCGTCCTGCTTGTCGAACATGATATGTCCCTGGTAATGGAAATTTCAGATGAGATCGTTGTGTTGAGCTTCGGCCAGAAAATTGCCGAGGATGTGCCTGCGGCTATACAGAATAATAATGAAGTCATCAAGGTGTACCTTGGTGAATAGGAACCGTGCAGCACTATGTTGAAGATCCGAAATCTTCAGGCGGGCTATGGCAAGCTTAAGGTGTTGAAAAACATCTCCATGCACGTGGCAAAAGGGGAAATCGTTACGATTATCGGAGCAAACGGGGCTGGTAAAACGACTTTATTGTCAACCATAGCCGGATTGCTGCGAACGACTTCGGGTGAGATGCTTTTTGAGGACAGGGATATCTGCTCCATGGCGCCCCACAAGATTCCTGCGCTCGGCTGCGTTATGGTTCCCGAGGGCAGACAGATCTTTGCCCCGCTATCCGTCGAGGAAAACCTGATTCTGGGTGGACATGTCCTGAAGAAAGAAGGTAAAAAGCTGCTCGAACAGCAGCTGGATCATCAGTATGAATTGTTTCCCATTTTAAAAGAGCGTAAAGATCAGTACGCCGGAACGCTTTCCGGGGGCGAGCAGCAGATGCTGGCCATGGGAAGAGCCCTGATGTCGAAACCGTCACTGATCATGATGGATGAGCCGTCGACAGGGCTGGCACCGCTTATTGTAAGGGATATTTTCAAGGTAATCGTTACAATGCGGGACGAGGGCAAAACAGTGCTGCTGGTGGAGCAAAATGCCCAGGCCGCACTGCAGGTTGCTGATCGAGGCTATGTATTTGAAACGGGCAAAGTAGTCCTCCAGGGAAAATCCCGTGAACTGTTGGAAGATGTCGAAGTAAAACGGGCTTACCTGGGAAAAGATTATGACGGATTTTATGAGGGGAGGGAATGACATGTCGCTTCCGGGAACAGAAGAGATTGAACAGCTCCAGCTGGAACGTTTGCAGAGTACGCTGAACAGAGCCTTTCGGAGTGTTCCTTTCCATCGCAACCGCTTTAGCGAAGCAGGCATCGATCCATCGGAAATCGAGAAACGAAGTGATATTGATCGGATTCCGTTTATGGAAAGAAAACATCTGGGGGAGTATTATCCCTATGGTTTGTTTGCAGTCCCCCTGCGAGATATCGTTCGTATTCATACAGCTCCCGGTACATCTTTGAATCCCACTGTAAGCGGGTATACCTGTCAGGATCTCAAACACTGGCGCGAGATTGCGGCCCAGGCCCTGAAAACCGCCGGTGTAACCCCTCACGACATTTTGCAGATAAGCCTGGATCCCGGGCTGGCCAACTGGGGGAGAGATTATAAGGATGGGGCCGAAACCCTGGAAGCCAGCGTGATTCCCAATACCGTGTTGTCCATTGAGAAACAGCTCATGGTGTTGCGAGATTACAAGACATCGGTACTCATCACCACACCGGCTGTTGCCCTGATGCTGGCAGAACAAACCTTTACAAACGGATTGAATCCAATCGAACTCAGCTTGAAGACCATCATTCTGGTTGGAGAACCGGTGGACGAAAAAATACGAAAGTTACTGGAAAAAAAGTTGCACGTTACCACCTGGATACATTACGGCCTTTCGGAAGTCCCGGGACCTGCGATTGCCTATGAATGTTCGCATCATGAAGGCCTGCATGTTCATCAGGACCACTTTTTAGCGGAAATTGTCGATCCACCAACCGGGAAAGTGCTTTCTGAAGGGGAACCGGGGGAGCTGATTCTGACAACCCTGACAACCAGAGCATTCCCGCTGATTCGATTCAGGACCGGGGACCGCGCCAGAATAATCCCGGAAGTCTGTCCCTGCGGGTCCAGCCGATTGCGAATCCAATGGTATCCGGAACGGGTCGATGAAATGATCTGCATCCGTGGCGTTAAAATACACAAAGAGCAGCTTACAATTAACCTGGAGAGCGCCCTGGGGTATATCCCAGACCAATACCTGTTTTCCATTATACATTCGGAAACGGGTGACAAGCTGAAGATTTCCATTGCCGTGGATGATACCCTGTTTTCGGATGAAATAAAAATGTTGGAAAAGCACATGGAATCTGTGGCAGCCAGGATTCGGGAGAATATTGCCGTACCGGTGGTTGTTCATTTGAAAGAAAAGCGTTCTTTTTGATACCCATAAACCGATCTTATTCGGTTTCTTAGTTAGTGTCCATCCAGAAACGGCATCTTTCGGCCCGGAGCTGCGTTTTCGCTCTT
>CAZKYZ010000032.1:5578-16441 GCA_964557055.1 uncultured Desulfobacterales bacterium | reverse complement strand
CAAATTTACAGCCACTTTCGCTCTCTTCGCCATGTTTTTTATGCAACTATAGGGTGAAATATCCCGGTTAAATCCGGCAACAGGCCAACAGCATACACGAAACCAGCAGCAAATGGCAATAGGAGCGGTCACCCGACCGGCAGAAAATGCCTGCGCACAAATGAATGCAAGCGCCTTTCTAACGATATATGTTTTTGAATTTGTTTATAAAACAGCAGGGTTTAGCGGTAACGGCACGGGGACGCCTATGTTCACCTTAACGTTGCATAAAAAACATGGCGTAAAAAAGACAAGCTCCTTATACGCACCGGCGGTAAAATCCTTTTCAGCTCGCGATGTTCTGTTTTTTACTATATTTGCAGCTATTTTAATTCTATTCGCCATGTTTTTTATGCAACGATAAGGTTTACTTTGGGCCATCGCGGTTTGCTTCGGCTCCCCCGGTTTCCGGGCCGATCCGAATCCATTCCACCGCTGTTTCACAACAGGCAACAGCCGCCAGATGATCATCGAAACGGTACTGGACCACCGTCCACAGGCGCCCCCGATAACCAACCGTCAATGATGCGTCCGTGAGGATACTTTTTACCCGGCACATCAGCATATCTTTCAGTCCGGCTCCACCGATTTTCAATACCGCTTCTTTGGCGGTCCAGCAGCGAAAAAATGAATCCGGATCCTTTTTCCCAAACAGACGCCACTCTTCGGGGTGTGCGGCCTTGGCATACATGCCGGCGCGCACGTCTTTGATCTTTTCAACATCGATGCCGACGGCCTGGACGGCGGCAATGCCTGCCACGTAATCCCGCTTGTGGGAAGCCGACCAGTAGGTCCCCTTTTCCGGCAGCGGCATACCATCGTCGTTCTTCCGGAACCGGGATACATCGATACCGGATTTACCCGCCGAAAGGGACACGGCCAGGCGGGCCAGGCCGCTCAGGTGCTGAACCATGGTTCGCCCCTGCAGGGTTTTGGCTTCCGGGGAGACAGCCATTATAACGGGATAAATCATGCCCATTATCCACCGGACGAATCGTTTGCTTTTTCCAGAGGTTCCAGAATAATCCGGCAGTCCGCCACGGTGGCTCCCTTTTTCTGGGCGTGAACCAGCAGCGGGTTGATATCCAGTTCCTTAATTTCGGGGTGGTTGCCCACCATATCGGAGAGGCCCACAATCAACCGTTCCAAGATGGCGATATCCGCCTTTTCTCTGCCCCTGAATCCGCGCAGCAATTTAAACCCCTTAATCTCACGGATCATTCTTCTGGCGGAATTGCGGGTTAGGGGTGCCAGCCGGAACACCACATCTTTGAAAATTTCGACAAAAACCCCCCCGAGCCCGAACATGATCAGGTGACCGAAGACAGGATACCGGCTGACCCCCATGATGACTTCCTGGCCGGAATCCGCCATCTGCTGGACAAGCACGCCCCTGATCTCGGCATGTGCATCAAACTGCCGGGCATTGTCGACAATCGTCTGGAAGGCCTCCCGGGCTTCTTCTTCACTGGCTATTCCCATTCGCACACCACCGGCGTCTGATTTGTGCAGAATTTGAGGCGATACAATTTTCATCACCACCGGGAACCCGATTTCCGCAGCCAGGCTTCCAGCTTCCGTTCTATCCGTAGCCAATTTTGTCGGCAACACCTTGAATCCATAGCACTCCAGGATTTCAAGACCTTCCACTTCGCCCAGGCGGGTATTGCCTGCGGATATGTTTTTGGCAATAATTTCAGCGGCTTTTTCCTCATCATGGATCAGCTCTAAGGGGGCAAGAATCTGACGGTTAAGCCATTTGGAATACTTGTACAGAACGCCGAAAGCTTTGGCGGCGTTCTCCGGAAACCGGAAAACGGGGATGCCGTGTTCCTGTAGGTATTTAACACCGGCGGAAACATCAATAATACCCATAAAGCAGCACAATATAGGCTTGGGCGACCGTGCCGCGATGCGGGCGATCGCTTCCGCCGTCCCCAGGGCATTGGTCATGGATTGCGGGGTGAGAATCACCAGGGCGCCATCGACCCCCTCATCACGGATAACGGCCGCCAGCGCGTTTTCATAACGATCCTGAGCGGCATCCCCGATTACGTCGACGGGATTGTGAAGGTTGGCTGCCGCCGGTAGATGGCTTTTCAGGGCTTCCACGGTTTCGTCCCGGAAGCGGGCCAGCCGCAAACCGGAGGATACGGTCATATCCGTGGCGACGATCCCCGGCCCGCCTGCGTTGGTCACAATGGCAACACGGTTTCCGGCCGGCACCTTGCGTTGCAGTTTTCCCAGGGCGCTTTCATTTTTATAGGCAAACGCAGAAGCATAATCGAACAGTTCGTCGATCGATTCGACCCGAATAATGCCGGACTGTTTGAAAATAGCGTCGTATACCGCCTCGGATCCGGCCAGGGCGCCGGTGTGGGATGCCGCAGCCTGCGCTCCGGCCGCTGTCCTTCCGGACTTGATCACCAGCACGGGTTTCGGACGGTCTCCCGAGGTAATCTCTTTGACCACCTCGATAAACTCCGGTCCCCTGCGCAGTTCTTCCAGGTAGATCATGATCACTTCCGTGTCCAGGTCCTTGTGCAGGTATCGCAGCAGATCGAGTTCATCGACATCCGCCTTGTTCCCTATGGAAATAAACTTGGAAAAACCGAAGTCACGGTCTGCCGCGAAATCGAGAACCGCCGTGCAGAGCGCCCCGCTCTGGGAAATAAACGAAATATTGCCGGCCTCCGGCATTCTTGCTGAAAAACTGGCATTCATCCGGAAATCCGATAGAGGGTTGATGACTCCCAGACAGTTGGGGCCAACCACACGGACACCGGCCTGCCGACAGATGGCCACGATCTTTTCTTCAATTTGCAACCCTTCTCCACCCACTTCCCGAAACCCGGCCGATACAATGACAATTCCCCGAACACCCTTTTTAATAGCATCCTCAACGGCTCTCACGGCGATCCTGGGCGGCAGAATGATGATGGCCAGATCAATCGGATCCGGAATGTCGGATATGGCCGGATAGGCTCTGACACAGGCAATCGACCGTGCACTCGGGTTTACCGGGTAGAGGGTCCCTGTAAAGCCACCCTTTAAAATGTTCACAAATATATCATGCCCTACTTTACCGGGAGTCGTGGAAGCACCGACTACCGCGACCGACCAGGGGCAAAAAATGGCATCCAGTTTGTCCATGAGAAATAGCTCCTTACGATAGTTTTTTTTTGCGCGCCAACGCTTTCTGATAGATTTCTTTTCGGGAAAACCCGTATTTACCGGAAAGCAGTCGGGACACATCGGAGACACTCTGCCCCCCTTTTTGAAGGAGACCGTCAATCTCTGTGCCAATTTCGTTCAAGTCCTCCCGGCAGGCTTTTTCGGCCCTGTCGATCAACAGGGTGCACTCGCCCTTTACGGTGTCCCGGCGGCGAATAACGCCCAATATATGGGAGATGTCGCCTCGAATGAACTCTTCGTGTGTCTTGGTCATTTCTCTTGCCAGCACCCCCCTGCGATTTCCCAGGATGATGATGATTTCCTCCAGCAGGGAAATGATGCGCCGGGGGGATTCGTACAAGATAATGGTACGGTTCTCTCCGACAATGGCCTTCAGAGCGTCTGCCCGTTTGATTTTCTTTTTGGGAAGAAATCCGATGAATACAAACGTGTCCGTCGGCAGGCCGGATGCACTCAGAGCGGTCACGGCCGCCGATGGTCCCGGTATGGGAACAACCCGAATCGATCGGTCGATCGCGGCGGAAATCAACCGGTACCCGGGATCCGATACGGACGGTGTACCGGCGTCGGAAACCAGCGCCACCGATTGGCCTCTTTCCATTCGTTCAATCAGGCGCGTAGCCTTCTCTTTTTCATTGTGCTCATGCAGGGAAACCAACCGGCCGGATATACCGTGAAATTTAAGCAGGTGGCCCGTATGGCGGGTATCTTCCGCCGCTATGAAGTCCGCTTTCTGGAGGACTTCAATGGCGCGGATGGTAATATCCCTGAGATTGCCGATGGGCGTTGCCACAACGTACAGGACGCCGCTTCCGGCAGAAACCACGTCATCCGGTCTCGCATCGTCACTTTCCTGTGGGAATTGGTTTTCCATATAAACCGACGCTCAGTGATAGGCCAGCTCAAAGGCATTTTGAACTAGTTCGATTGTTCTGGTCCCGCCATGGGGCTGGATAATGCTGACGACATCAAAGCGGGCCCGCTGACCGGTGATATTTTGCTCTTTTAAGTATTGGAGCGCGACCATGGATATCTTCAGCTGCTTTTTGGGCGTCACCGAATATTTTGGATTTCCATAGCGGGTATTGCGCCGGGTTTTTACTTCCACGAACACAATGGTTCGTTGTTCCATGGCAACAATGTCGATTTCACCCAGCCTGTTGCGGTAGTTTTGTTCCAGGATGCGGTATCCTTTTTGGCGGAGATATTTCACGGCAATCTTTTCGCCGGCCTCTCCCAGCTGCTTGCTTTGCCCGGAGGTCATGAATCGAGATATTCCCGCACACCCCGGAACGTTTTCCGATGAATCGGGCATATACCGTTCTCCCGGATGGCTTTCTTGTGCGCCCGGGTGGGGTACCCCTTATGTGACGCGAACCCGTACAGGGGATATTCACGATCGTATTCCAGCATAATTCGATCCCGGGTTTCTTTGGCGATAATGGATGCTGCCGCAATGGAGATACTCAAGGAATCTCCTTTTTTTACCGCTTCCTGGGCGATGTCACCCATCTCGATGGGAAAAATGCCGTCAATCAACAGATAGTCCGGGGAGGTGGACAACTCTTTTACCGCCTCGGCCATGGAAAGAAGGCTTGCCTGCAGAATATTGATACGGTCGATTTTTTCCGGCTCCACAATACCGACACCGATGGAAAGAGCGTTTTCCCGGATTTCATCAAACAACCGGAAACGCTTCTTGGGGGTCAACTTTTTAGAGTCGATTACGCCGGGCACGGAAAAATCACCCGGGAGGATTACAGCAGCGGAAACAACCGGGCCGGCCAAAGGACCTCTGCCGGCTTCGTCCACACCGGCGATTCGGCGAAAGCCCATTTCCGTGACTTTGTCCTCATATGCCCACAGGTTGTCTGTCATGTGCTGGAACCAAAGGCAATGCTTTTTCACCCTGACGCTGCAACAGGCAGCGGGTCGGAAAGCAAACCGCAGGCGTTCCCGCCTACGGCAGTATATTCCACACGAACAGGGTGTCGTTTTCCGTTCGCCTTTGCCCGGAAACGATTGGCAAATCGGATTTTTCTAATTGAATCTGCGTTCTTTGATTCTGGCGGCTTTTCCCCGAAGCTTGCGCAAGTAATAAATCTTGGATCTGCGTACGCGGCCCCTGGATATGACTTCGATTTTATCGACAATCGGCGAATGCAGGGGGAACACCCTTTCCACGCCGATTCCGTAAGACACTTTACGAACGGTAAAAGTGGCATTGGCAAGGCCTTTTTTCTTGCTGATGACCACTCCTTGAAATGCCTGGATTCTCTCTTTCTCGCCTTCTCGAATCTTCACCAGCACCTTAACGGTATCCCCGGGAAGAAAATGGGGAATATCAAGACGCATCTGTTCTTTCTGCAGCTGTTTTAGAATTTCCATAATATCTCCTGAAAAAAATGATATTTCACTGATTATGCGTGGTCCCGGGTCAATCTGTCCAGAACGATCGATACGGCAGAGCGTACGGACAGGTGGTTGTATTCGGTGGGACCGGTTATCGGGTCAAGTATATAATCAGCCTCCTGAATTACCTCTTCGACAAGCCCCCATGCCGTCCCGAACAACAGGGCATAAGGCTTGCCGTCTCCTATTATTTCCCGCATCCGCCCATAGGTGCTACTTCCTTCACGGCGGGCGGCACAGGTCGCAACGATACGCGGCGGGTGCTCGTTTCTCAACCGGATGTCATGGATCGCATCCTGAATCGTGTCCTGAATCGTAATGCCGTCGAGAGCTTTTTTACGGTCCGGATTTTGCCGGCCGCCGCCCCCTTTTGTCCAATGGTCGACAATCCGCCTAACGAGCACTTGCTGATCCGCCAGAGGTGTCACCACGGCAAATGACCGCGCCCCAAATGTTCTCACAGCCCTGGCAATATCATGAAGATCCAGGTTTGTTACTGCCGAGGCGATAACCTCACCGGCCTTATTCACCACCGGGTAATGCGCCAGAATCACGTGCAGATTGGGACTGTATAATTTGTTCAATTCGGTCGCACCACTCCTGTAATATAGCTGTTTCCCCATCGGACAAAATCCGTTCACCCAACAGGTCCGGCCTTTTGAGAAAGGTGCGAATCAGCGACGACTCAAGCCTCCATTGTTCGATTGCCCCGTGGTTTCCGGACAACAATACCTCCGGAACAGGTGAATCTTCAAATAACCTCGGGCGTGTATAGTGCCCGTGTTCAATCAGATCGTTGGAAAAACTATCCTTTTCGGCCGATTCCGAACCGCCCAATATCCCGGGTATCAGCCGCGTCACGGCTTCAATCACAACCATGGCAGCCGTTTCACCACCGGTGAGAATATAGTCTCCGATGGAAACTTCGGTGTCTATATATTCCTCACAGATGCGCTCATCGACACCTTCATACCGTCCGCAAACCAGAATCAAACCTTGACAACCAGCCATCTCCTGCGCCAGTTGCTGGTTGAAGACAGCCCCCTGGGGTGACAGCAAAACGGTCCGGGCTTCAGGACACTCCTTCCGGGCAGCACGGATAGCACCGGCCAGAGGCTCCGGTTTCATTACCATGCCGCAACCGCCGCCGTATGGCCTGTCGTCGGTAACCCGGTGTCGTCCTTCTGCAAAATCGCGGATATCCATCGCCGAAACACGAATTTTTCCGCTTTTGATGGCCTGATGCACAATTCCGTGGCTCCAGAAAGACCGGAACAATTCAGGGAAAATGGTTAATACATCAAATCGCATACAAATCAGGCATCCGCTCTCAGGCCAATCCCTCCGGTAAATCCACCCGCATTATTTTTTTGTCGATGTCGACGGAAAGAACCACCGACGCCAGCGCAGGGATCAGAATCTCCTGGTCTCCCTGTTTCACGACATAAACATCGTTACTGCCGGTTTGAATGATGGCATCCAGAACCCCCAGCTGCTCATCATTCGGATCGATCACGGTCATACCGATCAGGTCTACCCAGTACCACGAACCATCTTCCGGGTCTTTAAGCTCGGATCGAGGAATGACGATCTCACATCCACGCAGCCGCTCACTCTCCTCAAGCCCTTCAATTCCGTCCAGCCCCAAAAGGATGATACGCTTGTGTGGTTTTGACCATGAGACCGTAAACCACGATTCACGACCATCTTCATACCGAAAAAGCAATCGGCTGCCCTTGGAAAAAAACGCGGAGGATTCCGTGAAGGGGAGAAGTTTCAAATCCCCCCTTACCCCATGGCAGCCGACGATTTTGCCGATGGAAACAGTACCGGCTTTACCCATTGGATCATCCGGCATTATTCAATAATTTCAAGGACCGTCCTCTTTTTTATCTTGGCGGATGCAGCGCTCAGGATGGTTCGCATGGCCCGTGCGGTGCGGCCCTGTTTACCAATCACTTTTCCAAGATCCTCTTTGGCTACCTGCAGCTCCAGCACAGAAGTCTGGTTACCCTCAACCTCTGACACAACAACACTCTCCGGATTATCAACCAGCGCCTGGGCAATCGTCTTAATCAGATCTTTCATAGCTCCATCTCCTTTTTTGGCGGTTGAGGACTAGAGGCAATGATCCTAATCTTGCGATACTGGACAGATCTTAGGCGACCGGACTGGCGAAAAAACCTTCCTTTTTCAATAAACTTTTGACGGTGTCTGAAGGCGTTGCGCCCTGATCCATCCAGTATTTAATTCTTTCCTGTTTCAGGGTTACTTCAGCAGGCTCTTGAAGTGGATTGTACGTTCCAACATTTTCCAAAAACCTTCCATCCCTGGCATGTTGGCTGTCGGCGACAACAATACGATAGAAAGGTTTCTTTTTCGCCCCGTGGCGGGCCAATCTGATTTTTACTGACATTTTCTGCTTTTCTCCTTTAAAACGGCAGCATTCCCCGTCCCATTCCGCGCATGCCGCCTTTGTTAATTTTTTTCAGCATCTTTAAAACCTGGGAATAATTTTTCAGCAGTTTGTTGACATCCTGAACGGAAAGACCGCAGCCTTTCGCAATTCGTTTTCGGCGACTACCGTTTACAATCGTGTGCTTACGCCGCTCGTCCGGCGTCATTGAATTGATGATGGCTTCCACACGGACAAATTCACTGTCGTCCACTTGAAAGTTCTTCACCTGTTTCATTTTATTCATGCCCGGAATCATACCGAGCAAATCACTCAGCGAACCCATTTTACGGATCTGGACCATCTGATCCCGAAAATCCTCCAGCGTAAATTCGTTTTTGCGGATCTTCTTTTCAAGCGCTGCCGCCTGCTTCTCATCAACTGCCGCCTGGGCCTTCTCGATCATGGTCAGGACGTCACCCATGCCGAGAATCCTGGAGGCCATCCGGTCAGGATGAAACGGTTCGAGTTCGCTCAGCTTTTCACCGACACCGATAAATTTGATCGGTTTGCCAGTGATCGCCCGAATGGAGAGCGCGGCGCCGCCGCGTGCATCACCATCCATTTTCGTCAGGACAACCCCGCCGATGTCCAATTCGTCATTGAACGATTTGGCGATGTTGACCGCATCCTGGCCCGTCATGGCGTCGGCAACCAGAAGGATATCCGAGGGCTGTACGGCTTTTTTAATGCCGCGCAACTCCGCCATGAGATCGGTATCAATATGAAGCCGGCCGGCCGTATCCAGCAACAGGGTGTCACAGCCCTCTTTCAAGGCGGCAACTCTGGCATCTGCACAGATCCGCACCGGATCCATAGTGTCCGTACTGGGAAAAACCGGAACGGAAAGCTGTGTTCCCAATTTCTGAAGCTGATCAATGGCAGCCGGACGATATACATCCGCTGGAACCAGGTAGGGCTTCAAACCCTTTTTGCGTAAAAATATAGAAAGCTTACCGGCCGTCGTTGTTTTGCCGGACCCCTGCAGCCCCACCAGCATAATGGAGACCGGTCTGGTCCCCCCCAGATTGAGTTCCCGGAGTTCCTCCCCCATCAGGAGGGTCAACTCGTCATTAACGATTTTGATGACCTGCTGGCCGGGGGTGAGACTCGCCAAAACCTCCTGGCCGAGAGCCCGTTCCTTGATATCCGCAACCAGTTTTTTTACGACTTTATAATGGACATCCGCCTCCAGAAGCGCCATACGCACTTCCTTGAGGCCCTGCTCGATATTTTTTTCCGATAACTTTCCGTGGCCTTTTAACTTCTTAAAGACGCCATCAAGCTTTTCTGTAAGATTATCAAACATTTCTATGCAAAATCAAGTCAAATCCAGCCAATATATTAAAACCGGTAAAATAATATTTATACATAATCGTGTCAAGGAAATAATAGCTGCACGAAAGGATCCATTGTTGCGTCAACCTACCCTGTCTGCCCAAAATATTCAACACATTATACATAAATGACTATCTATCCAATATCGTTGTATTTCTGCGATAATCCAGCGCAAAAGTATAGTTGTCGCCCACAAAACAGGTTGCCATCGGACGCGCCCGCCCCTATATTTCGGCGATGATGTCACCCAAACTCAGCATTCTTGAGCTGACCCATCCCCAGCTGGAAGCATGGCTGCGGGATCGGAATATCGCAGCTTTTCGAACCGACCAGATTTTCAATTGGATTTATGTCCACCGGGTGAAGTCCATTGAAGAAATGACCAATATCAGTAAAGAGCTTCGTTCTCAGCTGGAGGATCATTTCGTTATCGGTAACCTGGAAAGCGAACACGAAGCGGTGTCCCCTGATGGAACCCGCAAATTTCTGTTCCGCCTCGCGGACGGAAACCACATCGAAACCGTCCTCATTCCGGAGAAAAGCCACTATACCCTCTGCATTTCCAGCCAGGTGGGCTGCGCCCAGAACTGCCGTTTCTGCATGACCGCCAGGGGCGGGTTCATCCGCAACCTGACACGGGGGGAAATCGTTTCGCAGGTGTTGGAAGTGGAGCGGACCGTCCCCGAAAACGATGGCCGGCGTTTGAGCAATATCGTCATCATGGGCATGGGCGAACCATTGGCCAACTACCACCACCTGGTCAGCGCCCTCGACACGCTCACCGATGACAAACTCGGCCTCAATTTCTCCAAACGAAAAATCACGGTCTCTACCGCAGGTCTGGTGCCCAGAATGGCGGATCTCGGTCGGGACACGGACGTCAACCTTGCCGTATCCCTCAATGCGACCACCAACCGCATGCGGGACACGCTGATGCCGATCAACCGCAAATTTCCCATCGAAACATTGATAAACGCCTGCCGGAATTTCGATCTGGCGCCCAGAAAGCGGATAACGTTTGAGTATATTCTCATGGAGGGGGTCAACGATTCCATAGGAGATGCCGAACAGCTGGCCAAACTGCTGAAGCCGGTCCGCTCCAAAATCAATCTGATCCCTTTCAATGAACATGAGGGAAGCGAGTACCGACGTCCGGACCAGAACACCATCGACCAATTTCTCACGGTTCTTCACGACAGGGGCTGCACCGCCATTATCCGGAACAGCAAGGGCGCTGATATCAACGCCGCCTGCGGGCAGCTGCGGGCAAACCAAAAAAGCGGCAGCTGACCGGCATGTTGGGCATTTCCTTGATGGACTCGTAAAAAGTCATGTTTCAGACGGTTTCGTAAAAATGTTCGGGATACGGCTTGCGAATCCAGAGGAATGCGGCGTACTTATGGTACGCCGCAAGGACGAGGGAT
>CAZKYZ010000032.1:0-5568 GCA_964557055.1 uncultured Desulfobacterales bacterium | reverse complement strand
AAAAAGTCATGTTTCAGACGGTTTCGTGATTAAATCATAAATTTTTTAAAATCACCGGACGGCAGCCCCATCACCGTCAGAAAGCGTTTTTCGGAAGGGGTCTGGATGACGGCCTCCGCAGGGGTTAACTGTGGCACTTTGCTGTAGCTTGCACAAATGGTGACCGCCAGCGGCAGCATATCCGCGTTTCCCCCGCCGGGAATCAGAACAACCGGGCCCGGGACTTTTCTCATCTTTAACAGGATGTCTTGGCCGGGGTCAGCAAAACCCGCAATCCGGTCGTTGTCAGCTTTCGTTCGACCGACTACTATTTTCGTCGTCTGGTCGAGCCGCAAATGCCGGCCGTATTTCAGCAACTCCAAATCCGCCTCCCGACAGGTTTCGGCACCCTGGTGATCAAAGAGATCCCGCAACCGTTTGGAATAGACACTTTCCGTCAAAAGGCAGCCACCGGCAGGCGCCGGGAAATCGGATATACCGAATGCTGCGGCAAGCTTTATCTGGGATTTCCGGGAACGCCCTGAAATGGCCTCCAGTTGCTCCCGCTGAACCAGTCCTTCCCGCTCCGGGACGGTTTCGGCAAGCAGCCGGGCGCTCAAGGGTCTCACGATATAGCCGTCATAACCGGAATGTTTCTCCACATAACGCAGTGCGGTCTTGTTCTGGGAAAACGGGCGTTGCCCCAGTACCTCTCCGCTGAACATAAAATCAAAGCCTTCCGCCGCTTTTATCTCCCCGGCCAGCCGGAACATCAATGTGTGGCAATCCATGCAGGGATTCATATTTTTTCCATACCCGCAGGGCGGGTTCCGAAGCATGCCCAGGTAGGTTTCGGTTATGCGCAGCACCCGAATGGGGATGCCGTTCTCGCGAGCTGCCTTTCTGGCATTTTCGGCAGAAAAAAAAGGCGTCTCGAAGGATATCCATTCAACCTCGATTCCCTGTTTTGATAAAATCAGGGCAGACAGGATGCTGTCCAGCCCTCCGGATGTAAGCCCCAATGCCCGCGCTTTCCCTGAAGGAAAAATCATGTTATTATTGTCCCCATGGATCAACGTATACGCACAGATAAAATTCGTAAAATACTAAGAACCACTTATCCGGATGTCAAGACCCAGTTGTGGCATGAAAATGCCTTTCAGCTCCTGATTGCAACGATCTTGTCGGCCCAATGTACGGACAGACAGGTTAATGCCGTAACCGGAAATCTCTTTGCTCGATACCCCACTCCGGAAGCACTCAGCAGGGCACCTCTTGGTTCCATCGAAAAACTGATCCATGCCACCGGTTTCTATCACAATAAATCCAGAAACATCAAAGACTGTTCCCGGGAACTGGTTCAGCGTTTCGCCGGCAACGTTCCACAGACGCTTGAAGATTTGGTGACCCTGCCGGGTGTCGGCCGCAAAACAGCAAATGTCGTCCTGGGTGCCGCCTTTGGTATACCGGGCATGGTGGTCGATACCCATGTGGCCAGGATCTCCGGACGGTTAGGTCTGACGCAAAACAGGGATCCCCGTAAAATCGAGTCTGACCTGATGGAAATCATGCCCAAAAAAGCCTGGAATATATTTTCGCTGCACCTGATCTATCTCGGACGTTCTTTCTGCAGGGCACGCAAACCCGAATGTGCGCATTGTCCCTTAAGCCGCCTGTGCACATTCCCGGGTGGCACGCATCGCATTGCGACATAAACCGAAATCTGCCCCGGGGAAAAAACAACGGTAACAAATAAAACAAACGAGGAAAGTACCCATGACACCCTATGAATTGTCCAAACAGCTTTACCGGGATCTTTCTCCTGTGGCACCCCGCCTGGCATCCGCCCTTAACCGGGCTTTGATGGACATTGGAGAAGGGTCTCGCCTGGTGGGGCTGGGCCCCGGAACCAACGAAAACGATTCCGTTTCCTTCCATGAGATGGAATCAATCTCTTTGGACGGTATGGATGCCAGCGTTATTATCCAAAAAATATATGCGGCCCTGCAGGGGCTTGAAAACAACTCTTCCTGGCAGGTCCTTGTCGATCGGAAACCCCTCGACCGAAAAGCCAAAAAAATGCAACTGATGTATACCCTCTTTCGCAACAAAGATATCGTTTAAGGCGTTTGCGGCCGGTGGGAAAAGCTTACATCAAATCAATATGGGGATTTGTTCAAGGAGGTGTTTTTATTTAATCAGGATGGCTGTATATCGATATCCCACTGTTTTTCTATCAACAGTTCCCCGGTACCTGTAAACACAAAAACAAAAGCGGATTGAAACTCTTTTTCCAGTACGTCATCACCCACGCTGAATTCAATTCGCTTGAAGCGCTGGATCGAAAACGGGTTGCCGGATGTCAATTTGTTCCGGCTGCTTCGTTTCCGGTGAATATCGCTGACCAACGCCGGCTTTTCCCCCAGCACCACATAGGCCCGCCCGGAGACCGGCGCGCCTTCTTCCTGTGTGTTGACCAGGCTGTATTCAACTTTCAGGGTCTTGCCCTCCTTGTTGTGTGAAATATGAAAATCCCTTACATCCACAGATCGTCCCGGCGCTTCTTCGGCCGGCTTGGGGGGCGATACCGCGAGCGTTTGCGGTTCTTGTTTCTTCACCGCTTTCGGTGGGGCCAGCACCTGTTGGTCATTAGCACGTTCTTTCGCCACCACAATTCGCGCCATCAGCAAATCCGCGCTGTTTTTAAAAATATCGTGCCGTTGGTGCAAAGAAGCCAGTTTTTGCGCCAATCGCTCTGACGCAAGGATGGAATCAGCTACCGTGGCAGCGAGTCTGGCCGTACCGGCGACCGACAGCAGGCTGATGGCGACAAAAGCCGCAATCGCCCACAAAAACCAGGGCTTGTTTTGTAACGGCAGCGGTGTGCCGTTTTCCCGAACGATATAGAACTGGAGCGTTTGGATCTTGGCTGGTTTTCTTTTTTTCCTTATTTGCCCGGTTTGGTAGCGGGACTTGCTCTTAAATAGTGTCATAAATCTGCCCTCATTTTCTTCGGATACACTGTTTCAAGGATTACCTGCCCAAAGAATACAGCAATATCAATGCCATCTTTTGGAAATTAATGCAACCAGGCAGATCCCGATTGGTATCCGGGAAGTGGTTTACGATATCCGGTCGCCGATGCGATTGCGGCGATGCGGGCAGGCAAGCCGTTTTTACATAAAACCGATCTCTGCGAGCACAGCTTCCACCTGCCCTATCCCTTCCGCCCGATAAGCACCCATACCAAAGGCTTTGGCCGCCTTGACATTCAATGGATGATCATCCAAAAACAAAATCTGTTCGGGCCGGCAACCCAGCTCCGTCACCACATGCTGAAAAACCTCTCGGTCCGGTTTCAGCAACCCCGTTTGAAAGGAAAGAAACCGGGCGTCAAAATGGTCGCCCAATTGCATGCCGCTGCCGATCCGCTCCCAATGAAGGCCGCAGATATTGGAGAGACATGCCACCTTGTAACCGGCCGCGAGTTGCTGCAGCAGCGGCAAAGTCCCGGGGTAAAGCCGGGCGGGCCAGGTGATGAATTCTTCCAGAAAACCATCTACGGAAACAGGCAGCTTGAATTCTGCGATCATGGCGGCAGCGAATGCTCGCGGCTCGGTGCGCCCCCGTTCGAACTGCCGCACTGCCGGAGACAGCAGCCATTGTTCCCACAGCGCCTCAACACTGCACTTCCCCGGCAGCCACCTCATCATCACCGGGACCCCGGTGAGTTCAACCAAAACGCCTCCCAGATCAAAAAGAATCACCGCATATGGATTCAATGGCATACCCGTATTTTAATAAATGGATTCAAAAAAAAGATTGGCCGTATCTTCGTCCAGCTCTTTTAGGACTTTGTATTGGGACAAAGCCGCTGCTTTGTTGTCTTCCAGCAGAAAAGCCATCCCGAGGTTATAATGGGCCCGGACCCCCTCAGGATCGATGCGAATGGCGTTTTTATAGGCCTCTTTGGCATTTTCATGCTGGTCGAGTTTCATAAACAAAATACCCAGCCCGTTGTGGGCCTCGACCATGTCCGGTTTGAGCTCCAGTGCCTTTTTATAGGCCTTCAGCGCATCTTCATATTTACCGAGTTCATAATATCCCATTCCAGCCCGGTACTGGATCTCGGCATCGTCCGGAGAGATGCGCAGGCTTTCCTGGAATGCGGCAACAGCCTTAGCCAGCTCCCCCCGGCGAGCCAGCAGGGTGCCGAGTCGCTCAAATCCCCGCGAATTGCCCGGATCCAGGCGGGTCATTTCCAGGTACGCGTGTTCGGCGTCTTCCAGGCGTTCTGCCAGAACATAAAATTTACCGAGATGAAAGTGCAGCAGGGCATTGTCCGGATTGACCAGCAATCCCTTTTGATAGGTTCCCAGAGTGTCGTTCAGCCGGTTCATTCCGTTGTAGCAGTAACCCAGCCCGTGCCATACCATGCTGTTGTCCGGTTCCTCGCGGGTCCGCTCCAGATAGTAATCCAGTGCTTTTACATCTTTTCCGTCTATCGAAAAAACGTACCCTTTGCGGCACAGCTGTTCCGCCATGCGCGGATGGTTTGCCTGACCCGCCAGGGTCCACTGGGATACGGTTTGCTCCGCGACCGCATCCAGATCGACAGCCTCTTTTGCGGATACGGCAAAATTTAAATTCTGGCCCATCATCATCATGAATGTGGACACCCCGATGGCGTTGCCCGCCATATTGATCACCGGGCCTCCGCTGGAACCCCTCGAAATAGGAGCCGACATCTGGTAAAACCGCCCACGATCGGGAACAATGCGAACGGCTGAAATTATCCCTTCGCTCACCGTCTGTTCCAACCCCATGGGGCTTCCGAGCGTAATGATGCGCTCAGCAATGGCCGGTTCATCGCTATCCAGTTCAATCCAGTGAATTTTCTGCGCTGGAATTTTCACGATTACCTTGACAATATCAGCCCGCTTATTTTGGCCGATCACGGCCGTTACCGGATAAAAATCTCCGTCGATGGTTTTAATGGCGGCCGCAAAGGCATCGGCAAGCACGTGATGATTGGTAATCAGATGCCCCTTGTTATTGATGAAAAAACCGCTTCCGAAACCGGTTATCCGGTTGTCAAGATTATAGGTAACAACGGTTACAACAGCCGGGCTGACCTTTTTGACCAACCGGGTCAAGTCCATTTCGCCGGGCCCTGCTGCGGCTGCGCCGACAACCGACAGTATCCATAATATGTGTATAACGAGATTTCTCACGTCCGCTCCTGTCGTTTTAACTACAGCACTTTGGGCACGGCTGCTTTTACCGTTTCACTGTCTTTACCCTAACGTTGCAAAAGCCGGAGAGCTTCAGAGCCGCGGCGCCGAGGGAAAAGCCGTAGCTGTCTTAAAGCGGTTGTACAAAAAGGTTCCGATTTTTGAACGTTTTTGTCTACAACTACTTATACCATTCCTTTCGTATCTCGGTTTTTTTAAAAGCTGGTGTACTGCGATCCCTTGGCAACAAAGGATCGCGCTCTCCGGCTTTCCCGCAGGGTAAAAAACATGGCGTAAAAAAGACAAGATCCTTGAACTCACTGGTGGTAAAGTCCTGATCAGATTGCGAATGTTC
>CAZKYZ010000031.1:0-16844 GCA_964557055.1 uncultured Desulfobacterales bacterium | reverse complement strand
AATGATCCAACTGTTTAAGGATCGTATGATCATCTTCCATGGGACCCTGTCGGCGGACCAGAAAGAAAAACTGGTCGAGTTGATCGAATCGTTTCAGGAAAGGCATGAAAAGTATTGGCATGGCGCCTGACGGTCACCGTTTGCCTGTCCGGTGCAGGGACAGCGACCGGATGGGAACTGCACAGGCGGGAAAGGCATTCTATGAATCCGTTGATCCTGATCATCGACGATGATGAAAAGCTGAATCACCTTGTTTGCGAATACCTGGGGCGTTTTGGATACGACACTTTGGCAGCGACTCATCCGGAAAAGGGGATCCGCCTGCTGGAAAAAAAAGCGCCGGACCTGATCATCCTGGATGTCATGCTGCCGGGTATGGATGGATTTGAAACCTGTAAGGAGATCCGTAAACATCACACGGTGCCGATTATTATGTTGACGGCAAGAGGGGAAGTAACCGATCGGATTGTGGGGCTGGAACTGGGTGCGGATGACTACCTGGCCAAACCATTTGAACCCAGGGAACTGGTGGCCAGGATCCAGTCCGTACTCAGAAGAGCGGCTGCCGGCAAACCCTCTGAAGCCGTCGGGGAGTTCGGACCGCTTACCATTTATTTTGAGAGAAGGACGGCTTATTTGAATGGGGAAAAAATTGATTTGACCACCAATGAATTCACTGCTCTGACCCTGCTGGTCAAGAATGCGGGAAAGGTGATGGACCGCGATCAGCTTCTGGAGGAATTGCGCGGCATGGAATGCGAGGCCTTTAACCGCTCCGTTGATATCACCATCAGCCGGCTCCGTCAAAAATTAAACGATGATCCCAGGGATCCGAAATTGATCAAGACTGTTTGGGGGGCCGGGTATGTGTTTGTGGGAGAGGATGACCATGCGGCCTGACAAATGGATCAAATGGATCAGCAGGTCCCTGTTTACAAGGCTGTTTCTGGTTCTTTTGGCGGCAGGGATCTGTATCAACCTGCTGGTGGGATTGTTTTTCGGCCATATCTTCAAGTACAGGGTGCAGAATACCGTCAATCAGACGGTCGGGCATTATATTCGTTATCTGATCGCAGATATGGGAGAACCGCCGAACCCTGTCCAGGCGGAGCAGATTGCGTCCGAATCATCCCTTGAAATTTGTTTTCAAGGTTCCAACGGCACCGGATGGATGACCAGCGGCGGCACCTCGGATTTAGAGGGCATTGACTGGCAGTCACTGGAAGACCGTCCGGGGGTTCGGGTCGGCAGGCGAAACGGAAGGCATTTTGTAGCTGTACCGGTGATTTCGGGAACCCTTATTTTTGAAGCGGGGCAATTGGATTTTAACGAACACAACGAACATCTGGTGATTTTACTGGTGTGCGGGCTATCCATAATTCTGATAGCAGCCTATTTGGTCATCCGTAGAATATTGCGACCCTTAGAAGTCCTGAAAAAAGGTGTCCTAAAAATTGGAAGGGGAGGGCTGGATCATCGGGTTCCAAATAAAGGGGCCAGAGAATTCGGGGAACTGGCGGAGGCTTTCAACGAGATGACCGATCGCATCGGAAAAATGATCACCGAAAAAGAACAACTGCTGCTGGATGTCAGTCATGAACTCAGATCCCCCATAACTCGAATGAAAGTGGCGCTGGAATTTTTAGATAATGATCAGACCCGGAACAGTATCGCCGGTGATGTGGCCGAGATGGAACAGATGGTGACAGAGATTCTGGAAACCGCGCGTCTGCGCTCCGCCGACGGAAACCTGAAAAAACAAACCTTCGATCTGGTTCACCTGGTCATTGAAACAGCGGCAGCATTCCGGCAGCCGCCCGGAATCGATGCTTCCCAGCTGCCGCCGGCAGCCCCGATCCAGGCGGACCCGGGTTTGGTGAAGACGGTGGTTCAAAATATATTCACCAATGCCGTCAAGTACTCCGGACCGGAATGTAAACCGGTATTATTGACTGTGGAAACCGCTGGCGCCGAAATCGCCCTGGTGATAGCGGACGATGGCCCGGGGATCCCGACAAAAGACCTGCCTCATATTTTTGAGCCGTTTTATCGTGTGGACAAATCCAGATCCAAGGGAACCGGTGGTTACGGCCTGGGGCTCAGTCTCTGCAAGACCATTATGGAAGCCCACGGAGGGCGTATCGAAATCAGCAGTGGGCCGGAGAAGGGGACCTGCGTGAAGCTTTTTTTCGCTGCCGCCGAAATTTCCGCGTAACCGTCACCGGGACAATTCAGAATTCAAAGGGCGCATGGCCTGATCCAGTTTTCGATACGCGGCATACAGGCCCCTGTAACGGGTGGCGGTATTCCTTTCCGGCGTGCATCTGGTTTGGTCGTCCAGTTGAACGAAAGTGTCGCAGATATCCGTAATGGAAACGTTTTTGTCGGACTGTCGATCAAAGCACCAGAGGGCCTGAAGCGCCGCGCCAAGGGCCCCGGCTTCCGCGGCAACCGGTGAAACCACAGGGCAGTCCAGAATGTCCGCCACCATTTGTCGCCAGACCTGGCTTTTGGCACCGCCGCCCACCAGACGTATTTCTTTCGGGGTGATCCCGTTGCGTTGCATGACTGCGAGGCCGTAGCGCAGGCCGAAGGTGACACCTTCCATGCCCGCGCGGCAGATGTTTTCAGAAGTCAAATTCATGCTGGTCATTCCGCTCAGCGTGGCGGTCGCTTCCGGAAGGGCAGGGGTCCGTTCCCCGTTAAAATAAGGCAGCAGGATGATTCCGCCGGCTCCAGGGGGAGCTTTTTCCGCTTCCCGGTTGAATCTGGTAAGATCCAGCCCCAGCAGGTTTCGGATCTGTTCGGTGGCAACGGTTACATTCATGGTGCAGACCAATGGCAGCCATCCGCCGGTGCTGGAGCAGAAAGCCGCCAGCTCTCCTTCACGATCGATCACCGGTTTTTCACTGAAGGCATAGATTGTTCCGGACGTACCCAGGCTGGCCGTGATAACGCCGTTTTTGACATTACCGGTACCGATGGCTGCCATCATGTTGTCGCCTCCGCCGGCGGCTACAATAACAACTTCCGACAATCCCCAGCGGGCACAGAGTTTGGGGCGCAATTGTCCGCATATATCCGTTGGTTCCATTAAACGGGGCAGACAATTTCGCAGATGCCCGCTGGAATCAATCGCCCGCAGAACGGTTTCCGACCAGCGCCGGGCTTTTATGTCGAAAAAAGCGGTTCCGGAGGCATCCCCATATTCCGCTTTTTGTTCACCGGTGAGCCAGTAATTGATATAATCGTGGGGGAGCAGTACCATGGCCAGGCGTTCGTAATTTTTGGGTTCATTTTCTTTCAGCCAGAGTATTTTGGAAGCGGTGAATCCCGCCGCCATGCTGTTTCCCACGGCACTGATGACAGCCTTGTCTCCTCCGGTTTTTTCCGTCAGGGTCCGGCATTGGGTGACTGTTTCCGTATCGCACCAGAGCTTGGCCGGCCGGATGACCTCTCCAGCTGCATCAATGGGGACGAAGCCGTGCTGTTGACCGGAAACGGATATCGCTACGACCTGTTTGGGGTTCAGCCGGGTTGACTCCAGCGCCTGCGCTACGGCTCGGTCGACGGCCTCCTTCCACCAATGGGGGTGCTGTTCCCGTCCTCCTCTTTCATTTTCAAGGATTTCATGAGAGGCGTAACCCTCAGAGACAACGGTTCCAAGGGCGCGGCTGAAAACGATTGCCTTGGAACCCTGCGTACCACTGTCAATACCGATAAATAATTGGTCGCTTTTCATCTTTTTTACAGGTAGCTGTTAATCAGATTTTCCAGGTACTCCTGCCGACCGCTTGTGGGGACAGGCTCTTCGTTTTCCAATACCCATTTTTCCAGTTCGGAAAAACTGGTTTTTCTAGAAAAAATCCGTTTGCCGACGCCTTCCCGGTAGCCGGCATAGCGCTCGATTACGAAATCGGAGAGAACCCCGTCCGAGATAATTTTTTGCGCGGTTAAAAGGCCCCTGGCAAAAGCGTCCATACCGCCGATGTGAGCGTAAAACAGGTCAACACTGTCGGTGGATCCGCGCCGCAATTTCGCATCGAAGTTCAGCCCGCCGGACCCGATGCCTCCCTGTCGCAAAACGATCAGCATGGCCCGTGTGGTCTCATAGATATCGGAAGGGAATTGGTCGGTGTCCCATCCCAGCAGCGGGTCGCCGGTATTGACGTCGATACTGCCGAGTTTGCCGGCAATGGATGCGACGGTCAATTCATGGTCGAAAGTGTGGCCGGCCAGGGTGGCGTGGTTGGCTTCGATGTTGAGCTTGAAATGGTCAATAAGATCGTATGCCCGCAGAAAGTTCAGCACGGTGGCGGCATCGAAATCATACTGGTGTTTGCTTGGCTCCATCGGCTTTGGTTCAATCAGGAACTGGCCGTTGAAGCCGATGCTGCGGGCGTAGTCGACAGCAAGGTGGAAAAAACGGGCCAACTGGTCCTGCTCCTGTTTCATATCCGTGTTCAGCAGGGTTTCGTATCCTTCGCGGCCGCCCCAGAACACATAATTCTGGCCGCCGAGTTCCCGGGTTGCATCGATGGCGTGTTTTACCTGGGCGGCGGCGTAAGCGAACACCTTGGGGTCCGGGTTGCTGGCAGCCCCATGGGTATACCTGGGGTGGCCGAAAAGATTGGCGGTGCCCCACAAAAGACGGATACCGGTTTCTTTCTGGAGTTGCCCTGCGAGCGCAACAATTCGATCCAGGTTGCGACAGGATTGCGCGAATGTTTCACCTTCCGGTGCCAGATCCCGATCGTGAAAACAGTAAAATCGCAGCCCCATCTTGCTGCAGAATTCAAAGGCAGCCTTCAGTGTGGCCTCCGCTTTTGCCATCGGGTCTGCTTCCTGATTCCAGGCTCTTTGGTAAACGTCCTCGCCGAAAATATCCCGGCCGGTTCCCTTGAATGTGTGCCAGCTGGCAACGGCAAAGCGCAAATGTTCCGCCATGGTTTTTCCGGCCACCAGTTGTTCGGCATTATAATATTTAAATGCCAGCGGATTCTTCGACTCCGACCCCTCATAGGGGACAGGTTTTTTGATTTCCGGGAAATAGCTGGTCATAAGACCTCCTCACTCTGGATTAAAAAAATGGTGTTTTCCTGATTTCAATCGGTGCAAAAAGACGATCGGTTAACGATCCGCCGCCATCTGCCCGACGGGTGACTTATATAGTTCCTGAAATACCAACGCCCCCGCTCCACGCGCCCAATCCTCTTCCGTCCAACTCTGGATCATGATCTGAGTTGAGCTGCGGCCGAATTTAGCGGGAATTTCGTCTTTCAGGGCATTGTTCATCGGCTCGAACAATAGATCGCCGGCAAGTACACCTTTACCGGTGATAATAATCTTGGAGGGATTGAAAAGGGTGATCAAGTGCGAAATACCGGTTCCCAACATCTCGCCGGCGTGACTGAAGATCTGATTCAGAACCACAGAACCATTTCGGGCTGCGTCCACGACGACTTCATACGTGATGTCGTCCGGGGGACCATCGTATTGCCATTGATTATCCAGGATAGCTTGCCGGGCATCTCGCAAAATGGAATTGTTGCCTGCGTAAGCCTCCACACAACCCTTTTTACCACAGCGACATAGTGGCCCTTCTGGATCCAGGGTGATATGTCCAAATTCGCCGGCTGTCCCGTCTTTGCCACGGTACAACCGTCCGTTAATCACCGCACCGAGGCCTACACCGTTCTGAATGGTTACCACCAGGAAATTGCTGACCCCTTTCCCATCTCCAAACCATTGCTCTGCCAGGGCCAGGGTGTTGGAGCTGTTGTCGATATGGCAGGTGTGTTTTAGCCCCTGTTGAACACGGTCGCGAAGATTCACGTTTTCCCATCCGTAGTTTGGCAGGAAACGGATTTTACCGGAAACCGCATCCACAGGACCAGGAATACCGATGCCCACGCCGGAAATCTGTTCCTTGGCAAAGTTTGCATCCCAGATACACGCTTGAACGGCATTTATGATCTGTTCAGAAATCTGGTCAACAGAATGCTGCACCGGTACCAGTGGTACCTTGTGTGAGGCTATGACATCAGCTATGAAATTAATAATGACAATGCTCAATTCTGTTATGGAAAGGTTAACACCCACCGCAAAGGCACCATTCGGGTTCAAAGCGAGGAGCATCGGGCGCCTGCCGCCATCATAATCACCCGATTTTTTTTCGATGATAAGGTTTTCCTGCAGCAGGTCGGATGTAAGGCCCGTCACGGAAGCGCGGCTGAGACCGGTGGCACTGGCGAGGTCAATTCGTGATATCAGACCCGCATTGCGGATGGCGTCGAGAATCGTCGCACGGTTCATGGCGCGCATGAAATCTCGTACAGATATGGGCATGCTTTGCACCTTATCGAAAAAAGACTGATTCCTCATTAAAACGACCATGGCGATTTACTGGTCTCGAAGGACCAACCGCCGCGTTTCCAATCACTGACTGCCTATATCCCGACCCAAAAATCAAGCGTTAACAGTACACTTCAATGGAAAAATTTCTTATATATTTTATTAAATGAAATATTGTCCCCAAGTCAACACGAAAATATAAAATTTCATAAATTCATACAATTCGGATTATAAATTCGATTCATTCCTGAATCGTTTAAATTTTAAATTCTTGAATTTTCTTAATAATATATGGGGTAGTATAACCGGTATTTAGAAATTGCTTGACATCATGGAATGGTTGTGTTTATAGCTCATGAACATAATAATTTATATTATAAATTAATAACGAACTTATAGTATATTTATTCGCAAGAAATAATTAATTAAAGATTTGTTTCTGTTCCCTGTCGATCCATCCCAACAACCAATATTACCAAAAAGGAGGAAATGGCATGAAAAGGCTCTTAAGGGGTGTACTTTGTATTTCTCTCGCGGTTACGATGATCACGGCCATGGGTGGCTTTGCTTTCGCGAAATCGTTGACTGTCGGCGTGAGCTGGTCAAATTTTCAGGAAGAGCGTTGGAAAACGGACGAGGCTGCCATAAAGGGACAACTGGAAAAACTGGGCGCCGAATATATCAGCGCCGATGCGCAGGCCGATTCCAGCAAGCAGATTTCAGACGTTGAAAACTTGATCGCGCGGGGTTGTGACGCTCTCATTATTTTGGCTTACGATGCGGATGCCATCTCCCCGGCCATTGCCAAGGCCAAGGCCGAAGGCATTCCTGTTGTGGGTTATGACCGCCTGATCGAAGATCCATATGCATTTTATCTGACCTTCGACAACAAAGAAGTCGGACGGATGCAGGCAGCGGCGGTTTTCGCGGTCAAACCAGCTGGTAACTATGTTTTTATAAAAGGTTCCCCCACCGATCCAAATGCAGACTTTCTGCACGATGGACAGCTTGAGGTGTTGAAAGCAGCCATGGATGCCGGCAAAATTAAAAATGTGGGCGAACAATACACCGAAGGTTGGAAACCCGAAGTTGCGCAAAAAAACATGGAGCAGATCCTGACTGCCAACAACAACAAAGTCGATGCAGTTGTTGCCTCTAATGACGGTACTGCCGGCGGTGTTGTAGCAGCCCTGACTGCCCAAGGCATGGAAGGTATCACACCGGTATCCGGACAGGACGGTGACCACGCCGCGCTGAACCGTGTTGCCAGAGGTACGCAGACCGTTTCCGTTTGGAAGGATGCCCGCGATTTGGGTAAAGCGGCGGCCGATATCGCTGTGGCATTGGCCAATGGCGAGAAGGTTCCCAATGCCTTTAAATGGTCCGGCGGACCCAAGGGTGTTGAGATGGATGCAATCCTGCTGAAACCGGTACCCATTACCCAGGACAAACTGGGCGAGGTAATCAGTGCCGGCTGGGTTAAAAAAGAAGTTGTTTGCCAGGGTGTTGATGCCGCCAAGGCACCGGCAGCATGTAAATAGTATTTGATTTTTGAAAGGGCGTTCCATATAGAATCTGGAACGCCCTTTTTTTATATGGAATATAGAAATGCCCGATACGATGCAATCAACAGCGGTAAAGGAACGTTCCCTATCCCGGATTCTCAGGGAGGCTGAAATAGACAGCCGCATGCTGGCCATGGTCATCGCCCTGCTATCGATCTGGGTGACACTGAATATCATGACCGACGGGATCTTTTTCACTGCCAGAAACATGTACAATTTGGCGGTCCAGTCCAGTGTCGTGGGGATTATGGCGACGGGGATGGTCCTGGTGATCGTTTGCAGGCATATCGATCTGTCGGTGGGGTCGCTGCTGGGCTTTACGGGTATGGTCATCGCCTACCTGCAAGTCCACGTATTCACACTGGGAGCCGCCTGGAACTGGCCCTTGACAATTCTCTGCGGGGTGGCTTTGGGCGGGCTCGTGGGCTTGTGGCAGGGCTGGTGGATCGCATACCGCGGGGTGCCTTCCTTTGTCACCACCCTGGCGGGTCTTTTAATGTTTCGCGGCGCGGCCTATCTGGTAACCGACGGTCGCACTGTGGCACCCATGGACAAAACCTATCAGATCCTGGGCGGCGGCATCGACGGCTCCCTCGGAGCGACATGGAGTTGGATCCTGGCCGGCATGGCCATCACCTGGATGCTTATCCATACCATATTGACCCGCAGAAGCTGCCAGAAATACGGCTTTAAAGTCAAACCGTTGTGGGCTCAGATGCTTTTCCTGGCCCTGGGAGCGGCCCTGGTATGCGGGTTTGTCATGGTGATGAATTCATACTACAAACCCAGAACCGAAATTCCACGCGGCATCCCCGTACCGGTCCTGATCATGATTTGTGTTGTGGTGGGTATGAGCCTTCTGGCCAAGATTACCCGCTTCGGCCGTTATGTATTCGCCATCGGAGGCAATCCAGAAGCGGCCGAACTATCCGGTATCGCCGTTAAAAAGATTACCGCTTTCGTGTTCATGGTTATGGGCATTCTTTCTGGCATTGCGGCCGTGATTACCACGGCAAGGTTGAACGCCGGTGCCAATTCCATGGGCACACTGGCCGAACTCAATGTCATTGCCGCCGCAGTCATTGGCGGAACGTCGTTGGCTGGTGGTCAGGGAACCATCACCGGCGCTATCGTGGGTGCAGTGATCATGCAAAGTCTGGATAGCGGGATGGTACTTTTGGGTATTTCCAGCGCCATGCGTCAGGTGGTAATCGGTACAGTGCTGATCATCGCCGTGTGGTTTGACGTGGTGTATAACAAAAAAAGGCTGTAGGGGGAATCGGCATGAACCAAACACCGTTGGTAGAGATGACCAATATCCATAAGCGTTTTGGCGGTGTGCATGCAGTCAATGGTGTCAGCATCGATCTTTTCCCCGGTGAGGTCATGGGAATTTTGGGCCACAACGGTGCAGGCAAAACGGTATTGATAAAAGCGCTTTCCGGGGCGATTCCCTGTGATGAAGGCGAAATTCGTATCAGTGGCGAAAAGGTCCGCATAGAGTCCCCCCGTGATGCCCGCAAATACGGCATCGAAACCATCTACCAGACACTGGCCCTGGCCGACAATCTGAACGCGCCCGACAATCTGTTCCTGGGCCGTGAAATCATGACCCCTTACGGGACCCTAATCGATCGGGCCATGGAAAACGAAGCCCGCAAGGTTCTCGAGCGGTTGAATCCCAATTTCAAGAACATTACCGACGCGGTCAAAAACATGTCCGGCGGCCAGCGCCAGTCCGTTGCCATCGCCAGAGCGATATACTTCAACGCCAAAATCCTCATCATGGATGAGCCCACTGCAGCCCTGGGGCCCCAGGAGACAGCCATGGTCGCCGAGCTGATCAAGCAGCTGAAAAGCGAGGGCATCGGCATCTTTCTGATCAGCCATGATCTGCATGATGTCTTCGACCTGTCGGATCGTGTATCGGTCATTAAAAACGGCAAATTGATCGGCACGCGGCGAACCGATGAAGTCACCAAAGACGAAGTCCTGGGCATGATCATCATGGGCAAGCTCCCGGAAGCGGCCTGATTAGGGAAGTAATTCGTAACAATGACCAACCGCAGCAATCCACAGACATATCTATCTGCTCTGTAATTCAACAATATCAAACCTTATACATACAGGGTTGCCTGCCATTTGGGTTGTCATAATAAATGAAGTGAGCCGGGTGGTCGGCTTGTCTTTCCAACTGGTGATCGTATTTTCTTTTTTTAAAATTCCGGTCCATGTCGGTCTGTGGTTGGGATACTGATCCCAAATTTCCGGACATTGTTTTTTTGTGGCGATTGCGCTACAAGGAGTATCGTTGCGGCCCGAATCGCCTCTTGCTGGAATCCGGAAAAAGCCAAACCACCGGGAAGACAGTGCGGCAGTTGCTTTTCGAATAAATGGAGCTTCTGCCGGTGTGGGGGCTACAATCAGATTTTAATGGAAAGGAATGCCTGTGGAAAAAGACGTCTATGAACAAATGACAGACAAGATCATGATGACCGGTTCAAAATTGATACCGGAACTGTTTCGGATGATTGCCAATGGTGACGAGGCGGATCTGCTCCTTGCCATGCCCGGGACCCCGGCCGCCCTGTCACAGAAAACTGGTGCCGACGCGGAAACAGTTGGTGCGATGTGCCGGACGCTTTATCAAAAAGGCCTGGCTTTCAAATCGTTCCGGGGAGAAACCGTTGCTTACAAAATGTGTCGGGATATGATCCAGTTTCATGATGCCACCATTTTATGGCCGGACGCCACGCAGGCGTATTTCGATCTGTGGCAGCGGTTCATGGAAGAAGAATGGCCTGTTTTTGCGAAACTGGCGGAACAGGTGTTTCCAAAGCCGTTTACCCGCATAATCCCGGTTGGGCGCTCCATCGAAACCGGCAAGCAGCAGATTCTCGATGCGGAAAGCGTTACCAAAATTATCGAAGATGCCGAAGTGATTGCGGTTACCAAATGCACCTGTCGGGTCATCGCCCACAAATGTGATTTGCCCGTGGAGGTTTGTCTGCAGGTCAACAACGCTGCAAGATACACCCTTGACCGGGGAACCGGTCGGGAGCTTACCCGGGAGGAGGCCCTGGAAATCCTGCATCAAACCGAAGAGGCCGGCCTTGTCCATGTTACCATGAACAAGGCGCATGTGAGCCATTTTATCTGCAACTGCTGTCCCTGCTGCTGCCAGGCCCTTCCGCTGGTGATTTCCGACGGGTTGAAGATTTGCGATCCCAGCCGCTATCAGGCGGTTATCGACGTGGACCTCTGCGTTCAGTGCGGTACTTGCGTCGAGCGATGCTATTTCAATGCCATTCGGGAAGATGGCAGTGCCATGGTGGTTGATGAAACCAAATGCATGGGGTGTGGGCTGTGCCACGGCACTTGCCCGGAAAAAGCCATTCGTCTTATAGCGGTTCGCGAGATCGATTTTATTCCGGCGTAAGTGAGCCGGTCGTTGCACAGTGCGGCTGAACGCCATTGAAGTCGCATGAGAACGATTTTAAAGATATTGATAACCTCTTGACAAAGAAAGATTGTGAAAAGTAGAGTGAAAAACACAAACCAACTCCGGCAATCTAAATATTCCACTTCCCACTGCCGGTATCCTTTTCTGCAGAGGCTATCGATATGATCGAAACAGACTACCTGAAGGAAAGTGAAAAGATGATTTCTGACCTTCGGAAGATCCCTGTTCTGAAGCCATTCACAGCCGATGATCTTAAAAGGCTTTTGCGGATGAGCAAAATACGGAAGTATCAACCTGGGGAACTGGTTTTTCGGGAAGGATACCTTGATTCCATGATCTTCTTTCTGGTGAGCGGCGAGGTACGGGTGGAGAAAAACGGAGAAGAACTGGCTGTCCTTTCTCATCGGGGAGATGTATTTGGTGAGATGGGTGCCATTGACGGATCCCCACGATCAGCTACCATTACGGCCATTGACACAACGGTTTGCCTTGCCACGGAAACCGATCTCATTAAAAAACTGACCGGAAACGATCAAATTGCTTTTGGTTACATCCTCTATCGAATATTCGCTGAGATTCTGGCTGCCAGATTACGCGTTACCAATCAGGAACTGATGGAAGCCAGAGAGAAGGCAGGCTGGAGTGGCGTAAAAAACATGTTCTCCAAATTCTCCCCTGGTTCGAAATAGAGACGGCCTTTGCTTTTACATCAACTTCGTAAAAAAACGATCCCAACGGGGATGCAGGAAGTTTCCTTCCCGTGAAATCGCCACAGCAGTAGCCTTCCCGAGAATGCTCTCCCGTGGAACAGGCCCGAAAAAGCGTGAATCAGCACTGTTGTCACGATTGTCTCCCATCATGAAATAGCTCTCAGCGGGTAGGATCACTGGGGAAAAAGAACTGCCCTTCGTTTGAAATGGCGCCAGCAGGACGGGATGTAGCTTCCCGTAGATATTCTCGTTTAAAATAGAATGCGAAAGAGGGGACACTTCATATTTTTCCCATTTTCCAGGATCATCCAACGGTGAATACGCCAGGGGGTTTCCATTTATAAACAAGCGTTTGTTTACCATAAAAAGCGTATCTCCGGGAATACCTACCACCCGTTTTACCAGGCGGGTACCGTCCGCCGGTGAATAGAATACAACGATATCTCCCCTACGGGGATTATCCCATTCCGAGATATGCCAGGTAGTGTAGGGGACCTTCAGGTCATAGGCCAGCTTGTTGATAAAAATGCGGTCGCCTTCAAGGATCGTTGGTTTCATGGATCCGGTAGGAACGTCGTTCCAGTCGGCGATGGCTGATTTTACGGATGTTGCGATCAGAACGGCGATTATGATCGTGTAGCCCCAGCCCTTCATGTAACTGGAAAACTGTTTCCCCCAGGATTGCATGCACTCTCCACAGCCATTTTTTATCATTGTTGGTGTCCAATAACTGCTGGTTTATAATGAAAACCGCATTTCGCCAATACAAAAGCGGGTTGCGCAACCCCAAAATAGGGCGCGCAACCCGCCTGTAAATTGTGTTTTGCCGTGTATCAGTCGGATTCGGCAGGATTTTCAGTTGCCGATTCCGCTTGTTTGGCTGCTTCCGCGGCAGCTTTTGCTTCGGCTTCGGCCTTTTCAGCGGCGGATTCTGCTGCTTCTATGGCTTTCTGTTTTGCCAGTTCTTCCTGCTCTTTCAGGCTGGTGATAGCGGCCTTTGACTTTGCAATCCGGCTGGTGATCTCCGCCTGATCCGTATCCGTATCAAGTGCCGCTGCTTTGTTCAGCAGATCAATGGCCGTTTCGTGACCGGCAATTGTATTCTTGCTGGCGGCAACGATCGCTTTAAACATATACTCATACAGTTCAATAGCATTCAGCCGGATATATGCTGCATTTCTGAGCTCAGGTGTGCATCCGTATGGTAAAGCTGCGTTGATGTATGCTTTGACGCCTTCATAATCAGGTGTACCGCGTACTTCCAGAAGCGCGTCGGCTTTATCTACAAAATAACTGAAGGCGTAAGGGTAAACGTCTGTTTTTGTATAAATGGTCTGGATTTCCTGTGGAGCTTCAACACCCGGCAGAGAAATAAGCAGCCTTTCGCCGCGGGGTGAAAATTTCCCCTGCCAGATTTGCAGATCACCATCAACCGGCACCAGGTAATATTTTGCACTGTTCTTCATACTGGAACCCACCAGTAGGAGGACGACAAGAATAAATGCGAAAGCCGCACCGAACAGTACTCTCTGCATGGGATCTTTTTCCACAGCCGGTTTTTGAACGGGCACTTTTTCGGCAGCAGCAACAGCCTTATCGGCAACGATCTTTTCGGCTGCCGCTTTTTCCGCAGATGAACGGATCTCGGCCATATCAAATTTGGCAAACAGAAGATTCTTGAGTCGTTTCTCTTCTTTTTTGCTGCTTGCGGAAATAAACGGAGGGGCCGAAAAAGAACCCACCGGTTTGCCCTTTACCGAAAAAGGCTTGTCCGGCTGGACAATATTAAATTTTTTAAAGGTGATTTCCTTTAATGACAGTTTTTTCGGTTTTGGTGGTGTCGCCTTTTTTACGGCCGGGGCCACGGCAGTATTTTTCTTTTCCACAAGTGGTTTCTTAACAGCCGCAGGTTTATTTTTCATAGGGGCGGCTTTTTTTGGGGCAGGTGCCGTTTTTGTCTTTGAAGGGGGGACTTTCTTTTTTGCGGAAACTGTTATCTTTTTCACCGCAACCGTTTTTTTTTGTGCTTTTTTGGATCCTGCCTTTTTGGGGGAGGTTGATTTTGTCAGACTTTTTTTACCCATAAGATCCCCTTTGAGATTTTCTGGAGGTGAGCGAATTACAAATCCATTGTCTTTCAATTAATTTTCAATATACGATATGTGCGATTTTGTAAACAATTTTTTGAGCTGGAACTCTTCAAACTATTTTGACCTGAAGGCTGATAAAATGATTTGAAGGGGCAGCACCAGGGACACACGGGGGTGATTGAAAACAATGCCGGTGGATAAAAAGTTGATCGCCAGGCAACAGCGTCTGGAAGAGATCCTGCGTGGGCTGAAACAGGTGGCTGTCGCTTACTCGGGAGGCGTCGACAGTACATATCTGCTGGCAATTGCCCGTCGTGTTCTGGGAGAAAAAGTGTTGGCGATTACAGCGGTTTCTCCTGTGTTCTCAGCCGGAGAAACAAAACGGGCTGTCCAGTTGTCAAAGAAACTGGATGTTCCTATTCGGACGATTGAACTGAACCAGCTCACGCTTCCCGAATTTATTGTCAATACGACCGATCGATGCTACATTTGTAAAAAATATCTAATGGCAATTTTTCGCAAACAACTGTCGGATACCGGAATCGAACATCTTCTGCACGGTGAAAACATCGATGATCTGAAGGATTATCGGCCCGGCTTCCTTGCGGCCGGAGAAGCAGGAGCGCTGGCACCTTTGGTTGATAGCGGTCTTGGGAAGAGTGCGATTCGCCACTTGTCGAAAGAGATGGGTTTGGAGACTTGGAATCTGCCGTCCATGGCCTGTCTCGCTTCCCGAATCCCTTTTTGTACGCCCATCACCGAAACGGCCTTACGGCAGATTGACCAGGCCGAATCCGTTCTGCGCCATTTGGGATTCACCATTTGTCGGGTTCGCCATCATGGCGATACGGCCAGGATTGAAGTGGTTCCTTCGGAAATTGAAAGGATTGCAGGCAACGAGGTTCGAACGATTATTTTGGAAAGATTACAAAAGATAGGCTTTGCATATATTGTCATTGATATGAAAGGATATCGGACCGGAAGTATGAACCCTGTGGTCGTTTAAAGAAAAGGTGCGGCTATCTGTCGAACCGCGATACTATTTCATACTGCAGGCCCGCTGTGCTGGTTTCCATTCGCTTGCGGTGATTTGCAGGATCAGGCCGATTTTTTTAAGCGCCAGGATGAACAAAAGGGAAATGGGAAATCAGCGGTTTGCATCGTGGAATCCTGTGGGAAAGCATGCTTGACAAGAGGTTGTTCCACCCTTAATATAGACGATCTTATGAGTATATTCTTATCAAAAAGGAAAACGTATGGTTAGGCCCCAAAAGAATCGTTTTGTCGCGTTTAATCCCGGCGTTAGCTATTTCAAACCGCGGGGAATTCCAATGTTTGACCTTGAAGAAGTGATACTGACCGTGGATGAGAGAGAGGCTCTCCGGCTGGCGGATTATCAAGATCTGTCCCATGAGGATGCTGGCAAGAAAATGGGTGTTTCAAGAGCCACCTTCGGCAGAATCGTTCAGCGCGCAAGGAAAATTGTAGCCGACGCCCTGATCAACGGGAAAGCCATTAATGTGGATGGAGGCAACTACACGCTCAGCGATGAAACGAGGCATTTCGTCTGCTCGGAATGCAGCCATTCCTGGGACGAGGGAATGTGTACCGGCAGACCTTCGGGTTGCCCGAAATGCAACAGCGCCGATATTTACCGGAAAACAGCAACATCGAAAAGAGCGGCTAAATAAAAAGACGTCCGACAGGAAAGAAGGGAATAGGATAGTTCTATGGTTCAGATTCAAGAAAATATAGATAGTGCAGCAGGTAAAAATAACAATCAGGCGCAGCAGGAAGCCGCTCTCAAGGAGGCCTTGGGTAAGATAAAACACAAACTGCTGGTGATGAGCGGGAAAGGCGGCGTGGGTAAAACCAGTTCCTCCGTGAATCTTTCAATCGCGTTGGCCGAAAAAGGATATTCGGTCGGCTTGATGGATATCGACCTGCACGGCCCGGATGTTCCCCGCATGCTGGGGATAAAGGGGATGCCGGAACTGAACGAGAATAAAAAACTAAAACCCATACAATACTCTGATAATCTCCGCGTCATCTCCATCGAAACCCTTACGCCCAGTAAGGATGATGCCATCATCTGGCGAGGTCCCGTCAAGTTTTCCGCCATTCGCCAGTTTGTCGCCGACGTCGACTGGGGCGAACTCGATTTCTTATTGATTGACGCCCCTCCTGGGACCGGAGACGAACCGTTGACTGTGGCACAGCTCATTGACGATGCCAAAGCCATTATCATTACAACCCCGCAAGAGATTTCTCTGGCAGATGTCCGCAAATCAATCAGTTTCTGCAAAACCGTTAAGATGGAAATATTCGGCCTGATTGAAAATATGAGCGGTTTTATCTGTCCCCATTGTGACAAGGAAATCGATATATTCGGTACCGGTGGCGGCGAGCGAACAGCTGCCCAGGCCAATATTCCCTTCCTCGGTCGCGTGCCCTTTGACCCGAACGTGGTTAAATGCGGAGACAGTGGGATTTCATTGCAAAAAAAGTTCGGTGATACAGCTGTGAGCAAAGCATTTGGTGCTATAGCGGACAGGATCGCTAAACTGATCTAGTGTCCGCCCACAAACGGCATCTTTTGGCCCGGAGCTGCGTTTTCGCTCTTTTGCAATCCTCGATATAGCTCGCTATACCTCCGGTTTCA
>CAZKYZ010000030.1:0-16892 GCA_964557055.1 uncultured Desulfobacterales bacterium | reverse complement strand
TTTGACCTTGACGGGCACAATTTGGGCACAATGTAAGATTCTCGATCTCATTTTTTGACCTGAATTCCATTCATATCAGCTCATCACAAATAAATAACTTGACGACCTTTTCTTCTTCCTGTTAGGTATGTTTATTCGTTTCTTTCAAGAGCAAAATTCTCCTTATTTACATTTGTATCAATTCTAATACGAAACGTCGCATCCTCCTGAATTTGGACCTCTCTTGGACTTTTACCAGTAGAAAACTTCTATCTGTACATTCAAGGTAACGATTATCGTACTTATGGAGTGTGCGGAATACCGAATCCATTTTATCAAAATCCGTTTGTCGACTTTCACTTCAATTATGGGGGGGATCGTTATGAATGATCATGTATATGTTCGACTGAGAGAATTCATGGATACATTGCCGGCTGGTTTTCCGGAAACACCAACAGGTGTCGAGATAAAAATTCTAAAGAAGCTGTTTACGCCTGAGCAGGCAGAGCTAACCATGAAACTTGCCAAAGAACCGGAAGAAGTATCTGTTATCGCAGATCGAACAAATATGGATATATCTGTTTTGGCCCCAACGCTTGAAGAAATGGCACAAAAGGGATTGATCTACAGGCTGCGGGAAAATGATAAGGTCCTCTACCAGGCGTTTCAATTTGTTGTGGGGGTTTACGAATTTCAGGTGAACAATCTCGACAAGGAATTTTGTGAACTGTTCGAAGAATATCTCCCGTATCTGGGAATGTCGTTTCTTCCTTTGAAAACCAAGCAGATGCGGGTAATCCCGGTCGAGTCAGCCCTTTCCACGAAATCCACCACAGCAACATACAACAAAATCCGGGAACTGGTCTTGAGACAGGACAATATCTGCCTGACAGAGTGTATCTGCAGTAAAGAGCAGGAACTACTTGGCAACGAATGCCACAAGCCAAAAGAAACGTGCATCGGATTCGGAGATTTTGCCCAATATTATCTCGACAACAAAATCGGCAGAAAAATTGAAACGGATGTAGCCTTCGCTTTTTTGGACCGCGCTGAAGAGATCGGGTTGGTTTTGCAGCCTACAAATACACAGGAAATAACGGCTGTCTGCTGCTGCTGTACTTGTTGTTGTCCGACCCTCAGGTTTGCCAAAATGTCAGAGAAACCCGCAGATTTGGTCCTTTCCCATTACGAATCCACCATTGACCCGGAGCTTTGCGTCGCCTGCAGTGAATGCATCGATCGTTGCCCGATGGATGCCATTCGAGAAGGGGAAGATATCTCTGAGGTCATAGAAGGAAGGTGCATTGGATGCGGGCTATGTGTTTCGACATGTCCAGAGGGAGCCATCTCCCTGTTGGAAAAACAGAATATAGAAGCCCCGCAAAAGGATTTTCGGGCCGCTTTGCGAAAAATAGAGGCTGAGAGAGCTGCATTGGCTTCATTTGCATTTTGACAGCCTTCCGAAAACGGATCAGCAGGCATGGCAGGGAACAGCCGAAACGGCGGGCTGCACACCGTAGTGCTACCGCAGGTCGAGAGCCACGCGACTTTCTTTCAGACCCTCCACTTTTTCCGGGGTGAGCTCAGGCGGGTCTGCCAAAAACAGTCTGCCGGCCTCCACCTTTTCAGAATCGAGAAGATATTTCATAACCGCTTCGGAACGGTTGCGGGCCAGAAGGCGGAGTTCCCCGTCGGTTACCTGGATGGTGCTCCGGATGCGATCTTCCAGGTATTTTATTTCCATTTCTTCCACGGCCTGGTCATCAGCCCCGCCGTCTTCGGCTGCGTCCATTTTGGCTTCCAGCGTGTCTTCCTCCTCGTCCGACATGGGTTCCAACTGTTTGTTATCCACCAGTTCATCGTGCAGATCGGTGATGATTTCCCCGTATTCTTCAGCAGGGATGACGATTTCCTCAAGGGCGGGCGGCGGATCTCCATCGTCTGTAATTTCCTGGATTTTGACGGATTTGATCATTTTATCAAACGCTGTTTCCAGTAGGGCGGTCTTGTCCAGCGTTTCGTCACAGAACCCGGATATATCAAGGCTCAATTGCGGGCGCTCGTAAAGCGCCGTGGTCAGGGTGTCCAGCTTGCCTACGGCAGCTTCGTTCAGTTCGGCTGTTCCCGGCTCGAACTCGATATGCTGAAGGTCCTCCTCGCTGCCGAACATGGACGCGATGAGGGAAAACGGAGCCGTGGCGGCTTTGACCAGCAGGTTGCCGATGACATCCAGAACAATCCCGCCGATGCTGAATTCCGGGTCATCCAACCGGCCGCCGAGGGGGATATCCAGATCGATGCGCCCATTGCGATCCTTCAGAAGGGAGACTCCGAGTTTCACGGGCAAATCGACAGCGTCTTCACTCTCCACCTTGTCCCCGAATTCGAACTGGTCGACGATAATTTTATTGCTGGCCTCCAGAGCATCCTTTTCCAGCTTGTAGCCAAGATCCAGAGACAGTTTTCCCTTGTGTATGGTGTATCCGGCATATCGGCCGGAGTAGGGGCCGAAGGCGGTAAGGTCCATGTTTTGAAAGATGAGTGCCAGGTTCAGATAGAGGTTTTCCGACAGGGGATTAATGTCCCCTTCAATTTTCAATGGGGCATGGCCGGCCATTCGACCGGAAAACGAAAAGGCTGCCCGGCTGTTTTTATCGGTGGATAGACCGGTAGCTTCCAAGGATACCTTATCGATAGTGGTTGAAAAAACCGGTTTGGCCGAGTTGTCTGTAAAATCCACCTGGCCCGAGCGAAGCGCCATTTTAGCGATGGAGACAGGAGGAAGTTCGGCTGGTTTCCCCGCTGGGGACGCAGCCGGCTGGGTGCTGTCTTTTTGTTCTTTCAGAATCCGGAGTACGTTTGGTTTTCCGTTCTTATCGAGATAAATCCGGCTGTGGCTCTGGTCCACCGTAATTGCTTTGATTTTGGCGAAAGTCGGTTCATAGCCGGCATCAATTCCGGAGATGTCCAGTTTTTTCCAGGTGAGCAGTTTTTTGGCTCCGCCATCTTCCAGAACGGAGAGGTTCGCCAGGCTGACGCCGCCTTTAATCTTCGCGGTCGGGCCGGTGTCCGCGGTCATGGAAGCGGTCACAGAGCAGTTTGCGGAAAGCTTGCCGTCAGAAACAACGACGGTGACATAATCCTTGATAAACGGCTGGAACCAGGCAATGTTGAGATCCTTTATGTCGGTATTAAGTGTGGCAGAAAGCGGGGCAATGACCATTTCACCGGAAGTTGTCAGGGCGGACTTGTCGTTTATTTTCATGGAGAGGTCCAGACTGGTCGGAACTCCCCGTTCGTTGGTGAAATTTTTTACCCCCAGATGAAAGTCATCCAGAGTGAAATCTCCGCTTTTGTCCGGTGCCAATTGCAGGGCCTCGATTTGAAAATTGTCAACGGCCAGGCTTTTCAGGTTGACAATCCAAGGGCTGCCGGACCCGGCAGGTGATGCAGCGGGCGTTTCAGTCTCAGAACCAGCAGGCGCCGGCTCTCCTGCGGGGGGGATCAACGCCTGGAAGTTGAAGCTGTCATCTTTCTGCCGGTGAATTTTCAAAGCGCCCCCGTCCAGAACAACTTCAGCCACATCAACGCGGCTCTTCTCCATGGAAACAGCGATTCCATTGACCATGTAAGATGAAACGGTCAGAAGGTCGTTGACATCGGCAGGGTTTCCGGAAGCAGTGGGATACTGGTCGGCAATATAGACCCGCGCGTTGCTGACCGACAATGTGTCCAGCAGAATGGAGAACAGGCGCCCGCCTTCGCTTTGCGGCTCCGCGGGTGGTGAGCTTTCCTGGGAAAATGAATTCATCATTCCAAAAACATTGGTTTCTTTTTTATCGTTGCGAGTGACGCCGAGCTCGGGAGATTCGATGTGAAGTTTATCGAAGTGGACCTTCCCGGAGAGCAGCTCCGAACGGGCCAGCTGCATTTCGATCCGGGCGATCCGGGCCAGGGGATTGTCCTGGAGGTCGTTGATATCGAGGTCTTTTATGGTGACCGCGCCACTTAAAAAAGCCTGCTGAGAGCCATCCGAATTCTGGACAAAAGCAAGGGTAGCCTGGATGTCGAGGGAGCCGTCGAGCAGCTTCACCAGGGAACGAACCGGGGAATAGGTGAAATAGTAAGGCATATCGATGTCTTTAAGGTCAATGTCTACCTCGGTTTGCCGTGAATCCGAGAACGGTTTCGTTTTTCCATCCAGCTCGAAAGGAGCGCCGTTGATGTTGGCCGAGAAATGGGGCTGAACGAAGATTTCAATGTTCTGCCCAAAATTGGAAACAAACGGAATACCGATATTGATGGAATCGATAATATGGTTTTTTTGCACGGGGAGATCATCGACTTCGATTTTTCCATCCGTTACCTGTATGTTGTTGATGGAAAATCGGAACGGTTCGGAAGTTTCCTTTTCCGCTTCAGGGGTGTCCGTCTCTTCTTTGGTCAGAAACGGCTGTAGAATCAAAAGGTCCGAAAAATTGAAACTGTCCTTCAACTGGTAGTCTTCCTGCTGGACAATATGCAGGTACGGTTTTTCCAACCGCAATTCTTTGACCACCGGCGCCAGTTTGAAAATACTGACACTTTGGAGGTTTACATAGAGACTGCTGAACGCCAGAAGTGGATCCGTCGCGTCCTTGTTGGAGAACTTGAGCCCGGAAACGTTCATGGTGAGTGTAAACGGGTTCATCTTTATCTTCTGAATCGTCAATGGCCTTCCAACCATTTTGGTCAGCTGTTTTTCAGCAACAATGCGGGTAATAGGCGGCAGTATCAAAAAACCGAAAACAGTGTAGGCAATCAGCAATATCAGGCCCCACAGAATACTTTTTTGCAGTTTGCCCAGTCTTTTGTACGTATCAATCGGTTTCATTTCCCCCTCCTATGCTGCCTGGCTATCGAGCCAACAAATGTGTATTTCTCCTAAAAAGATCAAATATTTATAATTATACAGACGGCTGGTGCGGTTTTTGCCGTCGACAACAAGGATATCACAATCCGGATTGCATTGCCAAGGAAGAACTGATATACCATATAATCCTGAATGGTTAGGATCCTGGTGCCGATACAGAAACGGACAGGTTGAGGGGCAGAGCCCCCGGAGAGGTTGTCATGGAGAAACAGCTTCAACTGGAAAGACGTGGAAAAATCGGGCTTGTGACGATGAACCGGCCAACCAGAAGGAATGCGTTTAACGACGAGATGTGGACGGAGTTGGAACGTATCGCCGCATCACTGGAGAAAATGCCGCCCAGGTGTGTGGTGATCACCGGGCAACAGGGGGGGGCCTTCTGCGCCGGCATGGATGTCAACCCCGACAATCCCCAGATTGCCAGGATTCAGGAAGCGGTGGGCAACCAGGATCTGCAGGCGATCCGGACCATATTGCTGCAGATCCGGAAACAGATCGACCGAATCACCGGCCTGCCGGTCCCGGTCATTGCGGCCATCAACGGGGACGCATACGGAGGCGGGGCCGAACTGGCGGTGCGGTGTGACCTCCGGGTCATGGATCCGAAGGCGGTCCTCCGTTTTTCAGAAGTTACCTTGGGTCTTATGCCGGATTGGGGAGGCGGTGTTGCTTTGACACGGCTGGTGGGATCAGGCATCGCTTCGGACCTGATTCTGACGGCTCGTCCCCTGCCGGCAACAGAAGCCCTCTCTTTGGGAGTGGCCAATCGGATCAGCGCAGAAGGGCGGTGTCTGGAAAGTGCGCTTGCATTGGCCGAGGAGATTGCCGCCAATGGTCCACGGTCGATACGGGCGGCCCTGAAGGTGATTCGAACAACGCCGGACATCTCCTTACAAAAGGCGCTCGACCTGGAGACGGAGACAGCCACCGAGCTGATCGCTTCCGGAGAGTGTTACCACGGAATTCTGGCTTTTCTGGAGAAGCGGCCACCGACCTTTCCGGATTAGTTCTTCTCCTTATAATTCTTACGCATGGAGTGCTGATCCTCGCTTTGTGTCACCCGAACCCTGGGCCCCGTACCTCTCGAATCCTTATTCGGATCAACTCTTTTGGAGATGATTCCCATTTTTGTGTTCAAGCACAGCAGGGTGGGCAGCTGTTTTTGGCATGCTGTTTGCTGAACTCACGAACAGTGGTACGAATGGAAATCATAAAAAGGAAATGGAAAAATGTCTGACGTGTGTTCCTGGAGGCGTGTGCGCCTGCTCGATAATTTTATAAGGCCGATGATTCACAACCCCGCCAGGCTGTTTGGCTCCTATATCCTGCCGGGCATGAGCATCCTTGATATCGGCTGCGGGGGCGGATTTGCTGCTATCGGCATGGCCAAGCTGGTTGGTAAAACGGGCCGGGTGGTCGCTGTGGATATGCAGCCCGAGATGATTTCCTTTGTTGAACGCCGATCCCAAAAAGCAGGACTGACCGACATCATTGAAACACACCTTTGTGAGCCCGGCGACCTGCGTATGGACGGCAGCTTTGACTTTGCCAACGCTTTTTATATGGTCCACGAGGTGCCGGACGCCCGGGCCCTGCTGAATCAGGTACACGCCTGTCTGAAGAAAAAGGGCCGGTTTTTTATTGCCGAGCCAAGCTTCCATGTCTCTAGAAGCCGGTTTAAAAGCCTGCTGGCAATCGCTACCGAGAACGGGTTCATCGTTGAACAGATCCCGGGGGTGCGTTTCAGCCAGGCGGCGATTCTCCAGGCAGTCTGACCGGCCCCACACTGCTGTAAAGCGCCCACCACCCGCCAAAACTATTAAATAATTTTGTTTCTGTTGTATTTATCGGATTGATTTCTGAAACATATGACAGGTTGATCACTATTTACGATCCCGGAACCCCTGATGCCCTGCTATTCAAGCCGTTCGCACAATCCAATCGATGGCATACGGCTTGCACTCTCACCGCGCAGCATGTTCGTGGGGTAGGACCCATTGGCTGTCGAGGCGTCTTGATTTCACCTGGCAGTCCTTTTTTTATGCGCCATTATTTCGTTGTTCTAAATATTCGGCCAACAATTTTTTTAATACAACCATGGTTAGCAGGTAATGACGGCAGAGCAAACCATCCATAAATCGCAACAGCTTGCCCGCAATATCCTCATCACCGCGAGGATGGTACGGGACCGGGTATCCCGGATCTACACCGGACATCTGGCTGCCTATGGGAAAAATCATTCCTTCGGCGAGTTGTCCCTGCCGCAGTTCACCACCCTCATGATTGTTCAGGAGCATGGGCCCATGTCCATGACCGAGCTTGCGGAGATACTGATGGTATCGCCCCCCTCGGCATCCGCCATGGTCGACCGTCTTGTAGAGAAAGGGCTGTTGACCCGAAAGCACGGTATTGCCGATCGACGGCAGGTCCTTGTGTCGATTTCCCCGGATTCGGCCCCAACGGTGATGGAAATGGAGGATGCCGTTTTGCAGTCGTTTTCAGAACTTGTTGAAAAGATCGGTTATGATACCACCGAAAAATGGTGTCGGGTTCTCAACCGGGTCAAACATGTACTGGAGTCGAATTAAGCCGGGAAAGAAAGAATCAACAGGCGGGATGATTACAGCCGGCTCCGGACATTGTTACATATTGTTACAAACTGTTACAAAACGGAAAAGCCATTTTTATCCTGTTGTCATAGATAAACAGACAAATTGAGCCGGAAACCACAAGACAACCAACAATAAGGTGAGAAAATGAAGTTTCTTCAAATAAACGGGTCATCCAAAGCGTCGCCAAACGTGAAAAAACGAATCATCATTTGCCTGCTTGTTCTGGGAACAGGGCTGGGGGGAATGGCTGCCCTTGCCAGCCTGAAAAAGCCGCCGGCCGAAGCGGCGGTGGGAGAACGGCCGATTCTAATTGAAGCGGAACTGGTTCAAAAGTCTGATTTTCCGGTTTCCATTACCGGTTATGGAGAGGTCCAGGCACGGAATACAGTATCCATAGCACCGGAAGTCGCCGGCAAAGTTGTAGCGGTTCACCCAAGGCTGGAAGTGGGAGAAATCATCCCGGCAGGAGAAGTGCTGTTCAGCGTTGACACCCGTAATTATGATACGGCCCGTAAAGAGGCGCAAGCAACCGTCCGCCAGCTGAAAAATTCGGTTTTGCGCCTGGAAAAACAGCAGGCCATCGACATGGAACGCCTGAAAACAGCGCAGCGCAACAGTGAACTGGCGAAACTTGAATTCGAGCGGGTAAAAGAATTATTCGGACGGGACGATGTCGGCACCCGATCCGGTGTTGATAGAGCCGAGCAGACCTACAATTCGGTAAAGGATCAGGCGGATCAGATGGCTCAGGCGGTTGTCCTTTATCCGATACGCATTAAGGAAGCACAAGCCGGTTTGTCTACAGCGACGGCCAGACAGGAAAGAAGCGGAGACGATCTGGATCGATGTACGGTAACGGCACCGTTTACGGGGCGCATCAAAGGGGTAATGGTTGAAGAAGGACAATATGCGGCACCGGGTCAACACGTGGTCACCATCGTGGATGATTCCATGCTAGAAATTAACGTTTCGCTGGACAGTCGGGATGCGCGAAAATGGCTTCAGTTCGAGGATGCCCAACAGAATGCAGCGGAATCGTGGTTTTCCGGATTACGCAAGGTGGATTGCGAGATTTCGTGGACGGAGGATAAAGAAGGCAAGCGATGGAAGGGGCAGCTTCACCGGGTCGTGAAATTTGACCCGCAGACCCGGACGCTGACGGTTGCGGTTCGCGTACTGGACAATTCCGGCGGTGATTTCGATGGCGGACGTCTTCCCCTGGTGGAAGGGATGTTTTGTTCGGTTTCCATCCCCGGGAAAAACCTGAAAGATGTGATCCAGTTGCCCCGCTGGGCTGTCAGTTTTGAAAACACGGTATACACGGTGGTAGACAACCGCCTGAAAACAGTTCCGGTAGAAGTGATTCGGATCGAAAACGGCATCGCGTACGTGAACGCCGGGCTGAATTCCGGCGACCGGGTGGTAACAACACGCCTGGTGGATCCCCTTGAAAGTTCGTTGCTGAAAATCACCAACATGAATGGGGAGGGCCAAACATCATGAGACGGGTGCTGGCCGCATTTGCACGAAACACCGTATTTGCAAACATTTTATTGGTCCTAATTTTTCTTGCCGGGATTATTGCCACCAATTCGATGATCCGGGAAAGTTTTCCGGAATTTTCCCTAGACATGATCGTTATTTCGGTTCCCTATCCCGGTGCTGACCCGGAGGAGGTGGAAGAAGGCGTCAGCCGCAAGATCGAGGAGGCGGTGGAGGGTATCGAAGGGGTTAAACTGTTTACCACGAAATCGAGGGAAAATCTGGGAACCGCTATTATCGAAGTAAAAGAGAACTATGAAGTTGTAGAAGTTCTTGATCGTGTGCGAACCAATGTGGAGGCTATCTCAAACTTTCCGGTGGATGCCGAGAAACCTGTTATCCGGGAATTGACGCACAAAGATCCGGTAATGTTTCTATATGTCTCCGGCGACATGTCGGAGCGGCGGATCAAAGAATGGTCGGAAGCAGTTAAGGATGATATCCAGCAATTGAAGGAAGTGTCGCAGGTGGGAATATTCGGTGCCCGCCAATATGAAATCGGCATCGAAATATCCGAGGAGAAACTGCGGGAATATGGTCTTACCTTCGGCATGGTGGCGGATGCAATCAAACGGAGTAACCTGAACATGGGCGGCGGCACGATCCGCACCGAGGGGGAAGAGATTCGGGTCCGGACCATGGGGAGAAAATACACCGGCATCGAGCTTTCCTCCATTGTGGTAGTGGCCAGGCCGGAAGGCGAGATCATTACCCTTGACAGGCTGGCGACCATTAACGACGGGTTTTCGGAAGATCCCATCCGGGCGGCCATCAACGGTGAAAAATCCGTCATGTTGATCGTCTACAAAACCAAGGAAGAGGATGCCCTGGAAATATCGGAGGCTGTTCATACCTATGTAGACGCAAGTAACGAGCAGCTGCCGGAAGGCGCCAACCTGAAAATTCTGTATGACAACACGGGCATGTTGCGGGACCGGATCAATTTGTTGATGAAAAACGGTATCATTGGGTTGATCATTGTTTTTCTGCTCCTGTACATCGTCCTGAATGCCAGGCTGTCGTTTTGGGCGGGAATGGGAATACCCATTGCGATTGCCGGCGGCCTGTCCGTGCTTTGGGCTGTGGGCGGTACCATCAACATGGTTTCCCTCTTCGGTTTGATCATGGTGCTTGGCATCGTCGTGGATGACGCCATTGTCGTGGGGGAAGCGATCTACGTGCATCGCAAACAGGGCAAACCCCCAATCCAGGCGGCCGTCGACGGCATTCAGGAGGTGGGCATGCCGGTGATCGCGGCCGTTGTCACCACGATAGTGGCTTTTATTCCGCTGATGTATATCGGCGGTATCATGGGTAAGTTCATCGCCATCATGCCGGTGGTGGTGATTGCCTGCCTGGTGGCGTCTCTGCTGGAATGCCTGCTGTTGTTGCCGGCGCATTTGAGCGGTCTTCCGGATCCTGACAAAGCGGCGGAAGATACCAACGCCATTATCCGCCGATTAGACGGGATTCACCGGAAAACCAGCCGTTGGATGGAATGGTTTGTAGAGAAGGTGTACATGCCGTTTTTACGAAAGGCGCTTCAGTACAGGTATATTTTCTTTTGTTCGGCTATCAGTGTATTGCTCCTTACGATCGGTTTTCTACAAAGCGGTATAATGAAATTCGAAGTGTTTCCGGAAGCGGATGGGTTTGTCATGACAGCCACCGTGGAATTTCCGGAAGGCACCCCGCCGGAGATGACGGAAAACGCCGTTGTCGAAATCGATAAGGCCTTAACCCGACTCGCGGACAAGACGGCAACAAAAAGCGGAGATCCCATGCTGGAAGACCGCCTGTCCCTGGTGGGACAGACCTTATCCGATATTCCGGCATCGGGACCGCACCTGGGCGCTGTGCAGGCCTTTTTGCTGGCATCCGACAAGCGCGGAATCCACACCAAAGACCTGATGGTGGCCTGGGAGAAGGAAGTCGGAATCATACCGGGGGTTACGTCCCTCACCTTTGCCGGCATGAACCATGGACCGCCAGGGGATCCCATAGAAGTCTGGATTCAGGGTAACGATATGGACAGTATCAGCGCCGCTTCCGAAAAGTTGATGGGTCGGCTGCGCAGGTTTGATGGCGTATACCAGGTTCGCTCTGACTTTGCCCCTGGAAAAAGCGAATTGCGACTGGCGTTAAAACCGGATGCGAGAGCACTGGGTTTGACGGTGGATGATTTGGCCAAACAAATTTATACCGGATATTATGGTGAGGAAGCGGTTCGCTTGCAGCGCGGGAGAGATGATATCCGTGTGAAGGTGCGTTACACGGCGGATGAACGGCGGCGGGTGTCCGATTTTGAAAACATCCGCATCCGCACCCGTAACGGCCACGAGGTCCCGCTGCTCTCGGTGGCGGACATTTCTTTTGGACCGGGCTATTCGACCATTACGCGGACAGACGGCTTGCGCCGCGTAGCTGTCAGTGCCGGGGTCGATACCAATAAGGCCAATGCCAATGAGGTCATGGGGGAACTGACAGCTCGGTTTTTCCCGGATTTGAAAAAAGAATTTCCGGGACTGTTTATCGAACTGCAAGGCGAACAGAAAAAAATGCGCGAAAGTTTTGACAGCCTCCAGATCGGTTTTCCCCTGGCGGTGGTCGCCATTTTTATCATCATCGCAACCATGTTTCGTTCCTATGTACAGCCGTTTGTCATTTTATTTACCATACCCTTCGGAATTATAGGAGCGGTTTTCGGCCATTTGCTGCTGGGATTCGATATGTCCATCATCAGTATTTTCGGGATGGTGGCCCTCACCGGGGTAGTGGTCAACGATGCGATTGTGCTGATCGAAAGGATCAATGAAAACCTGGCCGAGGGGATGCCATTTTTCGATGCCATTATCAAGGGCGGTGCCCGGCGCTTCCGGGCTATATTTCTCACATCCCTCAGCACGGTGGGTGGTCTGACACCACTGATTCTGGAAACAAACCTCCAGGCGCAATTTTTAATTCCCATGGCCATTTCCATCGCGGCCGGTGTTACCTTTGCAACCATCCTCACTCTGGTTCTGATTCCGAGCCTTCTGGTCATCGTAAACGATTTTCGTTTACTTGCCTTTCGGGTCAAGCACGGATATATTCCAGAACGGGCCGCGGTAGAGCCGGCATGCGACCGCCATGAAGACCCCCTTGGGCGCCAGCCGTCTGATATTATTGGACTGCCGGATGTCGGCGATCCCGGGTTTGTGTAACCGGAAGACGAATACGGGCCGGTCCTTTATTAAAAGGACGCGGTCCCCGATGAACCGAAAACCATAAAAAGGAAGCGTTTCATGACTAGCAGGACGATATCGGCGATTGTTGTTCTGGTGCTTTTTGCAGCCACAATCTGCTCGGCACAGGAACCGGCGGAACCGTCCGCCGCAGAAAAAAGCCTGAGTTCCATTACGGTTCTCGACCTGAAAACAGCCGGACAGATCGCCTTGGCGGACAACCTGAATATAGCGGTGGCTATGGAGCGGGTACAGCAAGCCAAGGAAAAAATGACGCAGGCGAAATCTCTGTATTTCCCAAGGTTGGATGCAACCGGCGGGGCCAGCCACGTTCGCCTCTCCAATAACAGATACGATGCGCAGCTGGCCACTGCTCGGGTCTTCAATCCTGCGGCAACAATCGACGATCCGGAAGATTACTATCAGGCAGGTTTGACGGCGGGTTGGATACTTTTCGACGGTTTTGAGCGCAAGTATACCAACGAGGCGGCCAGATACGGCAGCAAAGAAAGCGAGTTTGCCGAAGAAAACACAAGACGGCTCGTGCTTTCCTCGGTTGCCGAGACGTTTTTTACCGCACAGCTTGCCCTGGCGAATATTGAGATTGCCAAGGCGGACGAACAGTTCAACCTGCAGCAGTTGAAAGACGCCAAAGCCAGAAGACGGGCCGGAACCGGATCTTTGAGCGATGAGTACAATTTCCAGATCAGGGCCAATGGCGCCCGTACGGAACGGTTGAAAGCCGAGGCGGATTTTCAGTCGATCATGTTCGGTCTGGCGGCACTTTTGGGTGTGCCCGATGCTGTTTTTCCGGAACATATCGAGCTGGCAAAACTCCAGCCGGAAACGGAAGAAGAGATGGCCCAACCGGATGTAGATACGTTCATCGCCTTTGCCCGGGAGTATCGCCCCGATGTCCGCCAGGGGGAACAGGCTGTAAAGCGGGCCGAATCGGAGGTTGGTATTGCGCGGGCGCGCTTTTTCCCGACCATTAATGTGGGAGCATCACTGGATGGAGACCGGGCCCATAATGCCCACATGAACAGCGATGATTTCGGCAGTTCCGTCGGTGTAAACCTGACCTACAACCTCTTTTCCGGTGGTGCGGATGCGGCGCGGCACCGCGAGGCAAAGTCCGTTCAAAAAGAAGCCGAAAAGAACCTGGACGACCTGCTTTTGAGAACCAGTTCCGACATTCGGGGATCGGTGACCGGTCTGATGATGTTACAAGAGCAGCTGCAGCTCCAGAAGGCAAATACAGACTTAAGCCAAAAAAACAGAGATTTGGTAGCCAAGGAATATGATGCCGGGCAGGGGTCGCTGGTTCGTTTGAACGAGGCTCAGCGAGACCTTACGACGGCCCAAAGCCGCCTGGTTCTGTCAATGGTATCACTCCACAATGCGTGGTATAAGCTCATGGCGGAAACAGGGAAAATCGATACTTATTTCACAGACAATACAGGGGTGACGGAAAAAGACGACTATGCAGCGGCGGACTTTTAAAGAGCTCATCGAAAGCCGTTCTTTCCTTCTTACGGAAGGTGCCGTCAATGAACGCCTGAACCGGAATCCGAACATTCAACTGCCCGAGCATGTCCGCAGTGCCGGGTTGCTCAGTGATCCGGTCGGCCGTGAGGCTTTGGAAGGCCTCTACCGGGAGTACCTTGATATCGGCAAGCGGTTTGAGTTGCCCATGGCGGTGCTCACGCCGACCTGGCGGGCCGGTCCGGACCAGGTCCGGCGGGAGGGGTTATCCAGTCTGGATCAGGTGAATCAGGACAGTGTTGCCTTTCTGTCCGGGATCCGGGAGCGGTACGGCGCCTATGCCGCCCATATTTTTATTGGTGGTCTCATAGGGTGCCGGGGCGACGCCTACAATCCGGCCGCATCCCTTACAATCGAGCAGGCTCATAAATACCACCGGCCCCAGGCGGACGCACTGGTGCAGGCCGGGGTTGATTTCGGAATTGCCGAAACGCTCCCGGCGCTGGCCGAGGCCGCGGGCATGGCGCTGGTTTTTTCGGATCTGAACGTGCCTTATATCCTCGGATTTGTATTGCGGCCGGAGGGGACGCTGTTGGATCAAACCCCTCTTCATACAGCCATAAATACCATTGATCACCTTGCTGACAGCCCACCGTGTTGCTACATCGCCAACTGCATCCACCCTTCCGTGTTTGCTTCAGCCCTCGCGCGTGAAGAGGGGCATTCCGTTGTTCTGGAGCGGGTTCAGGGACTTCAGGGGAATACTTCCAGGCTGCGTCCCGAAGAGCTCGACGGCCTGCCCTACCTGGATATGGAAGATCCGGATATTTTTTCCGCCCAAATGGTTCGTTTAAATCGGGAATTCGGTATCAACATTCTGGGCGGATGCTGCGGTACCGACAGCCGGCATATATCGGCGATCGCAGAGGCAATGTGTTCGCCACAAGCGCCGCTGTAATGGGGTCTTCTCTGGATAGCCGGGCCGGAGCACTGGCCGGTAGTTGCGGCATGTCCGTTCAGCCATAACTTTTCCGGCTGGTCTGGCAGCAGTGGTCGATCTCTCCGGTATATGATGGCTGAAGATTCATCCGGGTCACAGTGTTTGAACCGAACGGGCGATAATTTCATCTTTTGCGCCATCCGGCAGGTCGTCGAAATAGGCGCAATAGCCGGCAACCCGAACCACCAGTCCGGGGTATTTGCCGGGGTGGTAACGGGCGTCTTCCAGGGTTTTGCGATCAAGAATGTTGAATTGAACTTCCATACCGCCTTGATCGAAAAAACCACCGATAAGAGACGCCAGCAGGGGGGCCTCTTTTTTCCGGTTGACGGCTGATTTTTCAAAATGAAGATTCACGGAATATCCATTGGGAGTGTACATCGGATCAATCCCGGCCACGGAATTGAGAATAGCCGTAGGGCCGGACCGGTCACGGCCGTTGGTAGCACCGAGGCTGGCGGCAAACGGTTCGCCGGCCAGCCGCCCGCTGGGCAGGGCAGCCGTTCGTTTACCGAAAGCCACATGACTGGTTGAGGAATAGAAACCCGGCAGGTATTTGCCCCCTCTGGTGCTGGTGTATCCCGCCAATGCTGAATGGAAGATATTCACCACTGTCCGGGCGAACGCATCGGCCAGGGAGTGATCGTTGCCGAATTTTGGAGCACCCAGCAACTGTTGCCGCAAAACAGCCTGGTGGGCAAAATTGTGTTTCAGAGCATCGATGATTTGGGGCAGGCTGCTTTTCTGCCGCCGGAAAACAATTTCCTCTATGGCCGCTAACGAGTCGGCCACATCCGCCACACCGACGCCTTGAATGCCGCTACTGTTGTAAATGGCGCCTCCGGCGGTGACATCCCTGCCGGATTCCAGGCAGCCGTCCACCAACAGGGAAGAAAGCGGTGTGGGGTGAAATTTCCGATTTCCGGTCTCGATCATTTTTAAATCGGTAATCAATCGATTGACCAGGAATCTTACCTGAGATTCGAAGGCAGCCAATACCTGCTTTGTATCCGTGAATTTCGAAGGGTCACCCGTTTTTGTTCCTACCCGCTTGCCACCGGACACCCGTCGCCCTTGATGGAGAGCCATCTCAAGGCAAATCGGCAGGTTGAACAGCGCGGCATCGGTGGAACAAAAGCTTTTTCCGGGGACAGACAGTTCTACACAGCCGACAACGGCATATTCTCTTGATTCTTCAATGGAATAGCCGTTTTGACTGAGGGAAGCAACAGCGGCCTCGTCGTTGAAAAAGGCCGGCACACCATTTCCTTTGCCGGCAACTTCAGCGGCACGCCTCACAAATCCTTCCGGTGAATGCTTATGAAGCCGAACCTGGTAGTTTGGCTCCCGCAACCCCGATTCGGCCATGACATCCAGCATCAGGTAAGACAGTTCGTTGGTGGCGTCCCGCCCCCGGCTGTCGGTCCCCCCGGCAACGGCAGCTTGCACAACAAGATAGCCGCCATGGTATTGACTTGCTTTTTCAGAAATCAAAAACACATGTTCGGTTGCTTTGGCTGAAAAACAGAGCAGCAGTTCTTTGGCTTTTTCCGCCGTCAGCCGACCCTCCTTTATGTCCCTTTGGTAAAAAGGATAGAGAAACTGATCCATTCTCCCGAAAGAAACAGCGGAATTGAACCCTTCCAGACAAACACCCATGTGAGCGAACCATAGGGATTGAAGTGCTTCATGAAAAGTTTCGGCCGGTTTTCGGGGGACTTTGCGGCAAATGGCTGCGATGCTGCGCAGTTCCCGAAGTCTGCCGGGAGCATTTCCATGATCCGCCAATCGGTCGGCTTCTGCGGCCATTCGCCGGGAATAGCTGATCACCCCTTCACAGGCGATGCGGGCGGCCTGATGGAGATCTTCGGTCTTGCCGGTAATCGAAAGAAGATAACCATCGATTCCGAGATGGAGAAGCTTGGGGTAATTGGGTAAAAAATGACCAATGCCGGCGGCCTCATTAATGAGATAATAGTGGGGATCAAGCTGATCGAAGGCATAACGGGCCAATTTACCGATATGGGGCCAAAATGCCTGCACAACCATATTCCGGGTTGCCCAGTAAGGATACACCCGGCCGATGAGCTTGAGGCGATCCTTCCAGGCAATGGCAAACGGGGTTGTTTTTCTTTTAT
>CAZKYZ010000029.1:0-16921 GCA_964557055.1 uncultured Desulfobacterales bacterium | reverse complement strand
ATCGGCATTAGCAATATATTTAAAATTTTCAGTCGGTTACCAAGTGTTTTTATCTCCGCCTGCAAGTTGCGCCGGACATCTTTGAGCTTCCGGTTGATTTCAAGACGGTCCTGTTTGAATTTGCGAATCTCGGCTTCCTGCTCGGCACTGACAATCAGTTTCTGCGACTTGTCTTTCTGCTGCTGCAGCGCTTCCAACTTCTGATTGGTCTCTTCCACCATGCGCAGGAGCCGTTGCTCCTCGGCCATCCATTTGGCGTCTGCCTTCCGCTTCAATGCCTGGACCCGTGTGAACGGTCTTTCAAAACTGCCCCGGGACCGGATGTCAATCAGTTTTTCGTTGCCGGTAAGCATCTCACAGGCATTCAGAAAAAAATTAAGATTGTCGTTAAATGCCTGTGACAAATCGATGCCGAGAAACGACTGGCGGCTAATGTAATAGGCATCAAATAAAAGATCAGCATCGGAAACGACCAGAATGGATGTTTCTTTCACCGCCGTATTGACATGCGACTGTGAGGTCTGACCACTTTGCGGTTGATCCGTCTCAAGGGGCTTTCCGTCCGGAAATGCCGATGAAAAAGTTCCCCGCAGCAGGATGGACAGGATGAGGGCTTTATCTTCCGGTTTAAATTCCTTGCGGAGGTCCCCTGCACCGAACTGGGCACGAAAACTTTCCACCCGGGCTGAATTGGTACCGGATGTCAGCAGGGTATGATAGGTTATACCATCCACCGGCTCTGTTTGAATGTCACCGGCAACAGGAAGCAGCATCGATTCCAGCTGAGCGGTAACGACGCTCTCCGAATCGAATACGCCGCCGCCTCGGAGTGAAAGCCAAAAGGGATTGTTCTCGACCGTGTCGTCCTGGCCCCGCAATGCCGTGGGGTGGTCGAAATCGGCAACGACCCGGCCTTGTTCCAGAAAAAGACCCCAGCTTTTAAACAGGCGCTGGGGATAAAACTGCTGGTTGGGACCCGGCGGCTGGCTAAGAATAGGTAGCGGATCGACAAACATAATTACCCGGCCGCCATTTAATACAAACTGGTCTACAGCGTATTGCAGCCCGGTTCCCATGTCCATCGGATTGACGATAATTAAAAGATCGGCCTGGGAGTCGATATCGGCATCACTGTCCTGAACCCGGATCAAGTCATAACTTTTCTGAAGTTCGGATACAAACTGCCAGGGCTTCCCGCCACCCGACTGCTGCATCCCCATCTGAGGGCTACCACCAAAAACCGGGTATCCACTGTATATAGCCACCTTGGGTTTTTGCTCCACTTGCAGGCGCGTAATCATCCGCGTAATATCATATTCCAGGTGCTGTTCCCGGGTGGGGTCCATAAAAACAATCGTCTCCTCCTGGGCGCCGGCCATGGCAACAAGACCGAAATAGACCTTCTCGCCGGACGGCAGGTCGATCCCTTCAATACCATATTTCTGGGCCCACTCCTCCTCTTCCGAGTCCACCTCCGGATTATAGACTTCCAGCGTTATTCCGCTGCCGCTGTAAGTTGCGTACTCCGACAGGAAATCCGTCAGCCGGCGAGCGTAAGTTGTGATATGAACCGGCAGGTTGATCACATCTTTGCTGAAAAATAGTTTGATGGTTACCGGCTCTTCCAGATCGTCGATAATCTCTTTGGAACTGTCCGATAGTGAGTAGAGGTTGTCTTCGGTTGCATCCCACCTCAAATTTACCTTCATGAAAATCAAGTTGACTAGAACGATGATGGCCAGGACCATAACGGCCCCACCAATGGAAAACAGAAAATTTCCGGCATCTTTCTTTTTTTCAGACATCTGTTCGCGCCTCCGTGATAGACCCTGATGCTCAGGGGCATGTTCGGTTAGGATGCCTTGCGGCTTTGAATGATCAATGCGTTTACAAAAAGCATAAAGGAAATTACCGACAGGTAGTAAACGATATCGCGGATATCGATAACCCCCCTTTCCATGGAAAGATAATGGGTCAAAAAGCTGGTTTCAGACACCAGTTTTACCAACCACACCGGCGCCCATCCGGAAAGGGCGTCGGTAACCGGGGGAAATCCTGCCAGAATAAAAACAAGACAGAACACCACGGCGACAATAAAACCGATTACCTGGTTTTTGCTCAGTGAAGATGTCATACTGCCCACGCTCAACATGCAGCCGGCCAGGAGAAAACTGCCGGCATAACCGCAAAAAATGGAGCCCAAATCCGGCTGCCCCAGATAAAATACCGTCAATACCATGGGAAAGGTCAGAATAAGCCCAATCCCGATAAAAATCCAGGCGGCCAGAAATTTGCCCAGAATCACTTCGTACACGGCGACCGGAAACGTCAGAATCAATTCGATCGTTCCCAGCCTTCTCTCTTCCGCCCACAACCGCATTGCGACTGCAGGAATCAAAAACATAAATATCCATGGATGCCACTGGAAAAAACCCCGCAGATCCGCCTGGCCGGCCTCATAGAAGCGGCTGATATAAAACGAAAAAAATCCAATAACGATTAAAAAAAAGAAGAGAAAAACATAGGCTACCGGCGAGTTGAAATAGCCTGCCAGCTCCCTGCCGAATACCACCCTGATATTCGTGATAGACTCCTTAGCTCTCATACGTCACCTTCGCTGGTTTTAGATGATTAGGTCGGATTGGCGGTAATGGACCGGAAAACATCATCCAGTCTTCCCTGCTCGACAAAAAGCGTTTCCGGGATAAGCCGGGCATTGTTCAAAGCAGACATGATCTTACCGGCTACGGCCGCATCGGGGGATTGGGGATATATTCTTACACCGAGGGTCTGCGGCCCGGACTTCTCGATTTCGATGGATACAACCCCTTCGATTTTGCCCAGACACTGTTCAATCGCTCCCTGTTCGATACCGGACAATCGAATGAACACGGATCCGTGTTTGGCGGACCGCGATTTTAAGCCGGCCGGTGTGTCGTCCACAACGATCTTTCCGTCGGCGATAATTATGGCCCGCGTGCAAAGCGCTTCGACTTCATCCAGGATATGCGTGGAAAGGATGACGGTCTTGCTTTCACTCATCTGGTGAATCATCTGGCGGACCTCATGCTTCTGATTCGGGTCAAGGCCGTCGGTGGGCTCGTCCAGAATAAGATATTTCGGGTCGTGCAAAATGCTCTGCGCAAAGCATACACGCTGTTTGAAACCTTTCGACAAGGTATTTATCGTCTGATGAACCACTTCGCCCAAAAAGCATTTGGCGATGGTCTCTGCGATGATACGGCTCTTATCGGCTCCTCGAAACCCGCGGATACCCGCACAAAAGTTCAGGTATCCGGACACCGTCATATCCGGATATACCGGAGCGTTTTCAGGCAGATAACCTATCTTTTTTCGAGCCGCGAGGGAATCGGCGGCAATGTCGCAACCTCCGATTGCAGCGGTCCCGCTGCTGGATGGCAAAAAACCGGTTATCATCCGCATGGTAGTCGACTTCCCAGCCCCATTGGGGCCCAAAAACCCCAGGATTTCGCCCTTTCCAACTGTAAATGAAATATTATCAACAACCTTTCTGTTTCCGAAAATCTTTGTCAGATTCTTTATTTCAATCATGGGCAGCACCTTTTCTGATTGTGTATCATTATGCTTTTACGGCAACTGTTTCTGAAAAGTTATTTCGCCGGGAGCAGTGTCCGCCGCTGGACGGAAAAAATCCTGCCGGTTGGCTTCCATCGTTCATCCCCCCGCAACGCGAAAAAAGGGACTGTCGCACACGCCTGCCTATATTGCAACATCACTGAAAAAATAATTTAGTTTCGGCCGTTGTCAAGTTGTTTGTATCGCTTTTGCCCGGTTGGGCTCATTACTTTTAGAGATTGACGCGACAGGGAAATATAAAGTAGAGTCCATTTTTCCTGACGACAGCTCTTCTGTGGATAAACCGTTACCCGGTGAACACAAAAATACAAAAAGTATGTCATGGTAAAAAACAATCACAGACGATACACGAAGGAATTTACATGAGCAGTTCATATTTACTGTCTATTGTAACGTTTATTTACGGCCTTTCAGCGGCCGTCTATATTTTTGCCTGGGTTTTTAATAAGCCGGCCTCCGGCAAGGCGGCCACCTGGATATCCGCGGCTGGTGCTGGCGGCAACCTGGTCGGAATTCTGCTACGCTGGGCGGAATCCTATCATCTTAAATACGGGCATGCACCGCTTTCAAATCAGTATGAATCTCTGGTTTTCTTCGCGCTGGTCATCGTGATCACCCACCTTGTCGTGGAACTGAAATTCAAAACCCCCAACATCGGGGCCTTCACCATACCGATTGCCTTTCTCACCATGGCATTTGCATCCCTCTATCCGGGAATGGGGGTAGAAATCCGCCCCCTGATTCCCGCTTTGAAAAGCAACTGGCTCATCGCCCATGTAATTACCTGCTTTATCGGGTACGGATCCTTCGCCGTGTCGTTCGGTGTAAGCATCATGTATCTTATGAAAAAAGGCCAGCCCAACCAGACAAACGGGCTTCTTTCGCGTTTGCCGGCATCCAGCATTCTGGATGAACTGAACAACCAACTCGTCATGTTCGGATTCCTCTTTCTTTCCATCGGCATTATTACAGGAGCTGTCTGGGCAAACTCTGCCTGGGGTCGCTACTGGGGCTGGGATCCCAAAGAAACATGGTCGCTGATCACCTGGTTTATTTATGCCTCTCTCCTTCACTTCCGCTTCCTGCGGGGATGGCAGGGCACCCGCATTGCCGTCTTTTCCATGATCGGTTTTGCCGCCGTCCTTTTTACCTATTTCGGAGTCAACCTGCTGCCTGGTTTGCACAGTTACGGGGCCATGGGCGCGAACTGATTTTGGCTTGACAAAAACCGGAACTGATTATAGAACCCATTGGATTGTAACTGGCACTGGAACATGCCCGCCTGAAGGGTAATATCCTCGCTTCGGCAGCATCGCAGGTGGATTTTTCGGACCGCCGGAAACTGCGGCCGGACTGAGAACGTGTTTTCCGTGTCCAGTGTACGTTGTAACCAATCTGGATTGCTGGTATTTTTCTTTTCAATCACATATCTACGGAGTATTCATGAGCACATTAGATGAGAACACCCAGGTATCGGAAGAAAAAACGGATAATGACGGATCCGGAGGATTGGTCATTCTCTCCTTCTTCGTCGGCTTCGTTGCTATGATGGTGATTGGTTGGGTCGTCTTTCCCTGGGCGCTCTATGCCAAAAAAGAGCAGCCGATCGACTTCAATCACAAACTTCACCTGGAAGAAATGGATGGGGATTGTGAGGCGTGCCACTTCTTCCGCGAAGATGGAACTTACGCCGGCGTACCCAAGTTGGAGCAATGCACCGACTGCCATGAAGAAATCATGGGCAGTGCCGAAGACGATAACGGAAATCCCACCAATGAAGCCGTCTTTGTGGAAACGTATGTCGCCCAAGACAAGGAGGTTCCCTGGCTGATTTATTCCAGGCAGCCTGACAGTGTCTTCTTCTCTCATGCGGCGCACGTTAAGGGCGCCGGAATGGATTGCGTCACCTGCCACGGTCACATCGGCGAATCCGAAACGCTGAAGCCTTATAAATACAACCGCATCACCGGTGAAAGCCAGGACATCTGGGGACCGGGCATCTCCGGAATTGCGAAAAATTCCTGGGATCGCATGAAAATGGACACCTGCGCCAACTGCCATGCGGAAGCCAAGATGGCTCCATCCAGCGTGCAAACCGACAAGGAGGCTTGTTTCGTCTGCCACAAATAACTGGACAGCCAGGCGACTTCTAATTGAATGTTCATAACAGATAATGAATGATACCCAATAGGATGCATATTTCTACAGGTAAGGGGATGAATCTATGAAAATAGACAGAAGGTGTTTTTTGCAAATGGGGGCCGGGGCCACTATCGGGGCGGCGGCGGGTACGGCTCTTTCACCACTACCCTGGAAGCTGATGGACGACAGTTCCATCTGGTCACAAAACTGGCCGTGGACGCCGGTTCCACCGGATGGAGAAAAGACGTATACCAAATCCACTTGCACCCTCTGCCCCGGGGGATGCGGTATCTCCGTCCGCATGGTGGACGACGACAGAGCGATTAAAATCGAGGGGATGGAATCCAACCCGGTTAACGATGGCGGCATCTGTATTCTGGGGCTTGCAGGACTTCAGCTGCTGTACGGCCCCACCAGGGTGAAAACACCCATGAAACGCATGGATGGCAAACTGGTCCCGGTGTCCTGGGATGATGCCATTGCTGAAATCGTTGAAAAATTAAGCGATCTGCGCGCCAATGGACAAGCCCATACGGTTGCCTGTATTTCCGGTTCAAACCGCGGAACTTTGCCCGCACTGTTGAAGCGGTTTTTGACGGCATACGGGTCTCCCAATTTTATGCATACCGCCACCATGGCGGACAGTTATTCCCAAATGCTGAAAAAAATGCACGGAAACACGGATTATCTGCCCGGATTTGATGTGGCCAATGCCGACTACATCCTGTCCTTCGGCAGTGGCGTAATCGACGGATGGGGCTCTCCCGTCAACATGTTCCGCTCCAACAGCAAGCGAATCGCCAACGGCGGCACCCTTATCCAGATAGAACCCCGACTGTCCAATTCAGCCGCCAAGGCCAGTCGGTGGGTTCCCATCAACCCCGGTACGGAAGGCCTCCTGGCACTGGGAATCGCCCATGTCATTATCAGCGAATCCAGGTACAATTCCAGTTTTATTTCCGGTTACACCAACGGTTTCGAATCTTTTAGGCAGGCTGTTTTACGCAAATACAAACCGGCGGACGTAGCCGCCATGACCGGTGTGGATGCAGATACTATCGCCGAACTGGCCAAAAACTTTACCGCCGCCTCCCATCCGCTGGCTATCTGCGGTAGAGGACAGGGTCGTACACCGGGCGCTGTCGGCGAATTCGCCGCCATTCACACACTGAATGCGCTGGTGGGAAATATCAATAAAAAAGGCGGTTTCTGGGCCATGCCGGCAGATAATTATATTAACTGGCCGGAAGTCGAGCCGGATGACATCGCTGCCGCCAACCTGGAGAAACCGCGTTTGGATGGTGCCGGATCGGACCAGTACCCGCAAGCGGTTTCGCTGCTCAACCATTTTGCGGAGGCCGTGGCATCTGAAACGCCGTATCCGGTACAGGCCCTCTTTGTATCAGGGGCCAACCCGATTTACACCACCCCGGACAGCAACGCATTTGCTGCAGCCCTCAACAAAATTCCGTTTGTGGTGAGTTTTTCTTCTTACATGGACGAAACCGCCCGACAGGCGGACCTGATTTTACCGAATCCTGTTTTTCTGGAAAGATACGAAGACGTGCCTACCCCCATCGGTTTCCTGCAGCCCTATATCGGACTTTCCAGGCCGGTTGTCGAGTCCCTGCTCAACACCCGCAACACCGGGGACGTCGTGATTCAGATCGCTCAGGCCATAGGAAACAGCATAGCAGAAGCCTTCCCCTGGGAAGATTACTATACCTGTCTGGAAGAAACCCTTGCGGATAACTGGGACACCCTGACCGAGGAAGGTTATTGGACAGCATCCGACTATGCACCGTCCGCCTGGTACACGGCATTTGAAACAGACTCCGGAAATTTCGAATTTATCGACGAAGCCACCAACCCGCTGATAGAGGTGGAGGGCGATGCATCGGGACTGGCCCTGATTCCCTATGATTCCCTGAGACTGGCGTCCGGATATATCGGCAGCCCTCCGTTTCTGACCAAAACGGTTTCCGATACTTTGCTGAAAGGCAACGAAAGCTTCGTGGAAATCAATCCGAAAACAGCCGCTTCCCTCGGACTGTCAGAAGGCAGCAATGCTGTTATTACAACCCCGAAAGGTAAAGCAGCCGTCCGGATACACCTGTTCGAAGGTGTCGTTCCCGGTGTTGTCGCCATGCCGAGAGGGCTTGGACACACCGCCTATGACGATTATCTTGCAGGCAAAGGAATCAACGTAAACCAGTTACTGGGACCGGTAACCGATCCGGCGTCCGGCTTGGATGCCGCCTGGGGTATCCGGGCTAAATTGGCCAAAGCCTAAGCTGAAATAAGACAATGAGGTTCTGATGAGCAACGAACAACACCACAAGAAAGCCAAAAAATTTGGGATGGTAATCGACCTGGACAAATGCACCGGATGCGGCGCCTGCATGGTTGCTTGTATGTCTGAAAACAACGTGCCGTTCAAGAAAGATGAATCCGACAAGCTGAAAAGCATTACCTGGATGCGGGTTTACAAGTTGACCAACGGGCAATCGTTTCCGGACACGGATGTTTGCTACCTTCCACGGCCCTGCCAGCATTGTGAGGGACATGGCGGCCATTCGCCTTGCGTCTCCGTATGCCCGGCAACGGCAACGGACTACAGCAATGCTACCGGCATTGTCAGCCAGATTTACACCCGCTGTTTCGGTTGCCGCTACTGCATGGCGGCCTGTCCTTATCATGCCCGTTATTTCAACTGGTGGGATCCTGTCTGGCCGGATGGGATGGAACGTTATCTAAGCCCGGACGTATCTCCGCGGATGCGCGGTGTCGTCGAAAAATGCAGCTTCTGTTATCACCGTTACCAGGCCGCTAAAGACCAGGCCTATTACAACGAAGAAACCGAAATCGCCGAAGACGCGTATCAAACCGCCTGCACCCAGGCCTGCCCTGCCGGCGCCATTATTTTCGGTGACCTGAAGAACCCGGAACACCAGGTTGCCCAAATTGCCAGGCCGGACCATGATGATCCTCATTTTACCGGCAAATCTGGAAACCCGAATGTTTTCCGGCTGCTGGAAAGCCTGGGAACCAACACCAAGGTGTACTACATGTCCACCCGGGAGTGGGTCCGCAAACTGGGAGACAACATCAATCCGAACGACCTGGAAGGTGGCCATTAATACGGCAACCGTATGGGATACTGTCACAAACATGACCACATATAATTTAGGAGCTCGTTAGTTATGGATTCTGCATTAATTCCCAAAGGAGTTAAGCGCTGTTCATTCGGGCAGTTTGCGATATGGATCGGCCTTGTCAGCGTTGTTTTGCTGTGGGGCGTCTTCGCCATGCTGCTTTGCTGGTTCAAGGGATTGAACCAGACCAATATGAATGATTACTATGGGTTTGCACTCTGGATCTGGGCCGACCTGGCTGTTATCGCATTGGGTGGCGGTGCGTTCTTCTCCGGATTTTTAAAATATCTTGTCGGAAAGGACGAGCTCAAAAACATCATTAATTATGCCGTTCTGATCGGGTTCATCTGCTACAGTTCCGCCCTGCTCATTCTAGCCATCGACATCGGTCAGCCCTTGCGGGGCTGGTTCATTTTCTGGCATGCCAATGTGCACTCCATGCTCACCGAGGTGGCTTTCTGTCTTACCTGCTACTTCGGGGTGCTGACCATCGAGTACATTCCATTGCTGCTGGAAAACAGGCAAGCCGACAAGGTCCCCTTTTTCCATAACCTGAGCCACAACATGCATGAGATCATGGCGGTTTTCGCCGCCACAGGGGCGTTTCTCTCCTTTTTTCATCAGGGCTCCCTGGGCGGTGTTTCAGGTGTTCTTTTCGGACGCCCCTTTTCTTTTCGAGAAGGCCTGTTTATCTGGCCCTGGACATTTTTCCTGTATACCTGGTCGGCAGCGGCCTTTGGACCCTGTTTCACCCTGGGACTCACCAAACTGCTGGAAAAGGTCACCAAAAAGAAGCTGGTTAAAGACAATGTCATAGATCTGCTGGCCAAGATATCGGGCTGGATGATCACCACCTACATCATCGCCAAGATCATCGACACCATCTACTGGGCCAGTGTCACGGCTCCCGCACGCGGTTTCCATCTCATGGATTTCTACAGCAACTGGTTCTACAATATCGGCTGGCTGGTACTGGAAATCGTGATCGGCGGTGTTATTCCGGGTCTTATCCTGATTAACAAGGCGGGACGGTCCAACCCGAAACTGCTGGTCACTGCTGTAATTTTCGCCTGCATCGGCGTTTGTGTAAACCGCTGGGTGCTGGTGCTCCAGGTCATGGCCGTACCGGTAATGCCTTTTGATTCCTGGGCGCTCTACATTCCCAGCTGGCAGGAAATCGCCACCACCATTCTTCCGGTGGCATACGGTGCGATTATGATTTCCCTGTCCTATCGCTATCTGCCGATCTTTCCGCAGGAACGTGAGCTGAATCCCATTGCAGACGAATCCGCACCGGTAGCCGAAGCCGCGGCAGACAGTGAAAACAGCAACGCAACGCAAACGACCGAAGCTGTTGGCACTCCGGATGCAGCTCCGGCAACTGCATAGAATTGAAAAGGAGGTAACGCATGTTTCCTTTCAGCTTTGAATGGATTTGGGATATGTCTCACTCGGTGTTCATGGGAGGCCTGTGGTTTGCACTCACCGTTCTTGGAATGGGAATGACATACTGTATCGGCAAAGCGGTTCTGGACACCATAGGCGGTAAGGGTGGACATCACCACTGATCCGATACCTGTAAATACACACAACTGAAAACGCCTTCGCCGTCTTTTTCATGGGAAGGCGTTTTCTCATTATTGTCCGGATATTTCTTTTTTAAGGGTGATCAATGGATAAAATTGTCCTTACCGGTGGAATGCCGTTGCGGGGTAAAGTGGCCATCAGCGGTTCCAAAAACGCAGCCCTCCCCATTCTGATTTCATCTCTCCTCGCCGACGGGTGGAACACGTATACCAATGTCCCGGCCCTTATGGACATTCAGAGTACCTCTTTACTGCTCTCCAAGCTGGGAGCCACCTGTGAGACACAGGGGAATTCAATCCGAATCGATGCTTCCGGCCTGTGCAACCATGAAGCGCCTTACGACATCGTACGCCGCATGCGCGCCTCTATTCTCGTCCTGGGCCCTCTGGTAGCTCGCCTGAAGAAGGCGCGGGTATCCCTTCCCGGCGGATGTGCCATCGGAGCCAGACCCATCAACCTCCACCTCAAGGGCCTCGCCCGCCTGGGGGCGGACATTACACTCGAACATGGTTATGTGGAAGTCAAAGCCGACAGGCTGGTAGGAGATGAAATCTTTTTTGATATACCGACGGTAGGCGGTACTGAAAATTTAATGATGGCCGCCACCCTGGCCCAAGGCACAACGACACTCAGAAATGCCGCCCGGGAACCTGAGATTGTCGCTTTGGCTGATGTTTTATCCCAAATGGGGGCGGATTTAGAAGGGGCCGGATCGTCCGTCATCACCATCAGGGGCGTAGAAAAGCTGAATCCCGTGTCCGCCGCCATTATCCCGGACCGTATCGAAGCCGGCACATTCATGGTTGCGGCCGCACTTACCCGGGGTGATATAACCCTGGTTGACTGCGAACCGGATCACTTGAAAGCAGTTATTCTAAAACTGAAACAAACCGGTGCGGATGTGGAAACCGGCGACCGCTGGATCCGGGTTCGCGGAGCCGATACCATCGAAAGTGTCGACATCAAAACGCTGCCGTTTCCAGGATTTCCAACAGACATGCAGGCGCAGTTTATGGTGCTCATGTCCATCGCCAACGGGCACAGTCGGATTTCTGAAACCGTATTCGAAAGCCGGTTTATCCATGTCGGCGAACTGATCCGGATGTGAGCGGACATCACTGTTTCCGGGGATACGGCCATGATAAAGGGCATTCCGGGACTGTCCGGCGCCCAGGTTATGGCGACGGATCTTCGAGCCAGCGCTTCTCTGATTCTGGCCGGCCTGGTTGCCGCGGGTACCACGGAAGTCAACCGGGTCTATCATCTGGACCGGGGTTACGAAGCCATTGAAAAAAAGTTTGCCGACCTCGGAGCCAACATCCGGCGGATAAATTAGTTTCCACCCACAAATGGTCTTTTTGCTTTTCTATCGCCGAAACTGGGCAATCTGCCTTGATGTGGCGATCAGTGCACCCGCCTCATCCCAGATTTCCCCGTCTTCTTCCAGTATGCCCGCAGTTATATAATTGGTATAAAATCGGCATCTTAACCGCTGAGAAGCCGGAAGGTTCCGGACGGTCACCGACATCTGCAGCGTCGGCACCCAAGCCACCATCCCCTGTGAGGCCAGTATCGAGGGAGGGAAAGCATCCGCCATCAGGAGAACAGCTGTGGCGTCCATCGGTCTTTGCTGTTTAAACTGTATCCATCCATTCATTTCTGAGCGTTCCGCCAGATTTCCGTTCTGCATCCATCCGCAGCAGGCCGGGTCCAGAAATACTTCAACATGTTCAAAGATGGTATAATTCGGAAGTGCCGGCACCGGTATGCAGCCACTGACAGGAGGCACCTTCACCGGGGATTTTTCATAACGGCGGCTGTCCCCGCGGGAGAGATTAGCGGCAATGATCCCGGAAGCCAGAATTTTTTCCCGCCCCCCCTGCAACAACCTGGCTTGCAGATGATCAAATTGCCGGGATCCGGCGATTGCACCCGTTTGGATTTCGGCTGCGCCCGGAATGGAACGGCCTGGATAGTTGGCTGAAACGGAAACGACCTTGCCGTATTCACTCTTTTCCAGAAGAGCATTGGCGATTATGGCCATAAGATACCCGCCGTTGGGGTTGCCGTTTACCGACCAATTACCACTAATTTCTGCCAGATAACGACCTTCACCCTGTTTCGTAACCGAGGTGTCCGTATCAAATTGATGCAATGGTCCGATTTCCTTTCGATATGATCCCGGCTTGGAAGTGGCGATTGGTCGGCTCATATTCTACATAATTCATCATATGGACATTCAAGCCTGATTGGATGGCTTTTATTTCCTGTCTGGATCAAACGCCTGTTTGATATCAGCGACCAGATCGTCCACATTTTCAATGCCCACCGATAACCGCAGCAAAGCGTCACGGATACCGATCCTGCGGCGGTCCTCCGCCGAAATCTTGGCATGCGAGGTCAACGCCGGAGAACAGATGGTGGATTCCACTCCCCCCAGGCTGACGGCCGGTTTAATCAGCCGCAGCCGCTTTTCGAATTCAGCCGCAGCAATCACCGTTTCATCAACTTCAAAGGAAAGCATGGCCCCGAATCCCTTCATCTGCCTGGAGGCGATTGTAAATCCCGCCGATCCGGCCAGACCGGGGTAGTTAACCTGCCGGACGGAAGGGTGCTGATTCAGGAAAACGGCAAGCACGGACGCATTTTGTGTCTGGCGCTCTACCCGCAGCGCCAGGGTCTTCATGCTGCGTTCCAGCAGATAGCCCATAAACGCGTTTAGGCTCCCACCAAGGCTGAGCGCCATGGAGCGAATCCGTCGGGTCTTCTCACGATCGGTTACCGCAAACCCGCAGCAGATATCGCTGTGGCCCCCTAGATATTTGGTGCCACTGTGGACCACAATGTCGATTCCCAAACCAATCGGGTTCTGGTTGATGGGACTGGCGAAAGTATTGTCTATGATGGTAACGATATTCTTCTCCCTTGCCAGTTCGGCAACCGCCTGGATGTCGATGACATTGAGCAGTGGGTTTGTGGGCGACTCAATGACAATGACACGCGTATTGTCCCGGACAGCATCCCGGATCGACTCCGGGCTGGTCGGCACAAAGGAATGTTCAACGCCCAACCTGCCGAATTCGTTGGTGGCAAAAGCGTGTGAACCCCCGTACAGGTCATCCATCAGGATCACATGATCTCCGGACCCGGCAAACGCCAAAATACTGGTGCTGATAGCCGCCATTCCCGAACTGAAGAGGATGCCTGTCTCGGCCCCTTCCAGGTCGCAAAGTTTTTCCACCACCGCATCCTGATTCGGCGTGTTGAAATAACGGGGATACGGCACCTCATCCCGGTCGCGATAATCAAAGGCCGAGGAGGTGTACACCGGGGTGTTGATCCCCCCTGTAGCCTTGTCAATCCGGGTCCCACTGTGGATGCACTTTGTTTCCTTTTTCATGGGTTCTGCCTCCTATATGATGATTTTGACACCGGGCGACATTCGTCTTCCCGGGCGCACCCCTTAAAAAAAACCCGGGCGCCGCGGCACCCGGGTTTGGTGGTTCCTTCTGGTTGTCGGCTATTGAAATAAACCTCCCATAGACGGATCCCGCCTTCCCCGAGTATACCGGGTAGGTGGGGTTGTCATGACCCCTGGGGCGATCACCGTCACAAAGCAACCTTCTGATCAAAACAGATTGCCTGTCAAGGGTTTTTAGGGCTACCGGTTAGTCGGACGAAATTTTCTTCAACAGCCAGGCCATATTGCTTCCCAGGGTCTTCATGGTGGCGAGCCCTTCCTCATCGGCGGACACCTCACCTTTGTCACGCCCGAACCCCATATTCCAGTAGCTGGAACCCGGAATAATCATCTGGCCAATGGTGAAGAAGTGGTTGATGGTGTCGAAGGTGCTCACTGAACCTGCCCGGCGGACAGCGACCACGGCAGCACCTACCTTGCGGCGAAACATGTCCCCGTTGGCCTTGGCCACCAGTCCGGCCCTGTCGATGAGGGCCTTCGTTTCGGTGCTCAGCGTAGCAAAATAGGTGGGCGACCCCAGAATGATACCGTCTGCTGCGATCATCTTGGCAATACATTCATTCAGAATGTCATTGTCCACGGAACAGCGGCGGTCCTTGTTTTCAAAACACTTATCGCAGGCCATGCACCCACGGATTTTCTTACCGCCCAACTGGACCTGCTCCGTCTCGATTCCAGCGGTTTCAATTTCATCCAGCACATGACGGAGCAGAATGCTGGTGTTTCCGTCTTTTCGAGGACTTCCATTAAAAGCAACTACTTTCATAGTCTAATTTCCTCCTCGTATATTCTCGATCCCTCTGGATATTTCCAAAGGAGTTGACACGGGATTCAAAAGTTCACGAACGCCGGATTTCCAACAAAACACCTCAAAATGTGTCAATCACGGTAACGCCCGTACCGGAAAAACTGTTCATGTTGGCAAGCGCTGCCGGCGCTTCCTCCAGGCTGATAATCCTGCCGATCAGTTTTTCGGGGTGCAGTTTGCCGGACCGGATCATCCCCATCATTTCCGGATAGCGATGCGCCTGCATGCCATGGCTGCCGAGAATCTCCAGTTCGTTGGCAATGACCTTGTCCATCGGGAGAACAGGATGACGGTGATCGTCTGTCATCAATCCGACCTGAATGTGCTTTCCGCGTTTGCGCAGGTTCGCCACCGAATTAAAACAGGTAGCGGCGCTGCCGAGGGCATCAATGGAAACGTGCGCCCCCCCGCCGGTTAATTCCTGAATGTGCCCGACGACATTCCCCACTTCGGCGGCGTTTACCGTTTCGGCGGCCCCCACCGATCTGGCCATGTCCAGTTTTTCATCAGAGATGTCGACAGCCACAACACTGGCCCCGACAGCGGAAGCAATCATAATAGCCGAAAGACCGACGCCGCCGCATCCATGTACGGCTACCCACTGCCCGGCGGTAACCCTACCCTGGGCGATTACGGCCCGGTAGGAAGTCACGAAACGGCAACCGAGGCTGGCCGCCGTGATGTAGTTCATTTCATCCGGCAAACGTACCAGGTTGATCTCGGCATAATGAATGGCGACGAATTCGGCAAAAGAACCCCAGTGGGTAAACCCGGGCTGAAACTGCCGATCACAGATATGGTGATTTCCCGAGGCACATTGGGGACAGGTTCCACACCCGCACACAAAGGGGAGTGTTACGCGATCGCCGACCTTCCAGCAGGTGACACCTTTGCCGACAGCTTCGATAACCCCGGCAAGTTCATGTCCCGGAACGTGGGGCACCGAAACATCGGGATCGTGACCCATCCATCCGTGCCAGTCACTGCGGCACAATCCGGTTGCCATCACCCGGATGACGACACCTCCCGGCAGTGGCGCTGGATCGGATACGTTTTTCACAATCAGCGGTTTCTGAAATTCTTCATACATGGCAGCCCGCATCGTCACAACCTTTCCGAAAAATCAACGATTCGTTTTGAAAAGCATTTTACATACGGCTATGCTCAGGGACATTTTTTTCGAAGCCTCTCGAGCAGTGTCTGTTCAACGGAATAATTCAATCGCTGCGCAGTACGAATGTCCTCCCGGGCTTCCCGGCAGTTTCCTTTTTCCAGCAGGATGATGGCGCGGTTGTTGTAGGCCGCCGCGAAATCGGGGGACCGTTGAATGACCTGATTGTAGTCCGCCAATGCTTTTTCATTTTCCCGGTTCTTATAATATGACAAGGCCCGATTGTAATAAGAAGTTGTCACATCCGACCCGTATTTTATGGCATCACCGAAGTCCGCAATGGCCTTTGGATAATCTCTTTGCGAAAAGTAAAGACGCCCTCTTTCGTCGTAGGCCTCATAGTTGGCGGGATCATCCCGGATCACCTTGTTGAAATTGGTTAGTGCTTTCCCGGGTTGATTCATCTTCGCGTAGACACTACCCCGTTTGAGGTATGCCCTGGTGTTGGACGGGTTTTTTTCAATGGCGCGGTTGAAATCCTCAACCGCTTTGTCGCTAAGACCTGTTGCCAGGAAGGCGTCTCCCCGACGCAACAAGGCCGTCTGGTTGTCCGGGTCGATTCTGAGGACTTCGCTGCAATCAGCAATAACCAGCTCATATTCTTTTTTCTTGGTGTACACCAGGACACGATTGAGATAGGCCGCTACATATTGGGGGTCGATGGCTATGGCCTCACTGTAATCTGAAATCGCATCGTCATACTGCCCGGCGCGGTCATAAGCAGTCCCCCGGTTGTTGCGCGTAATCTTATCTTTTGGGTCGAGGACAATGGCTTTGTTATAGTCACTCAGGGCCTGATCATATTCTCCCAGCTGGTCATGCGCTTGGCCCCGTTCTCGGTAAGCGGACTTGTTCTGAGGATCGAGACGGATTGCTTCGCTGTAATCGGAAATAGCCTCCGCATACTTTTTCATTTTCAGATAGACCAAACCCCTGTTGAAATAGGCCAGGGTATAGGT